>JBALVO010000049.1:0-27065 GCA_036961445.1 Halioglobus sp. | reverse complement strand
TTGCCATCATCGAAGAACTTTCGCGCATGGGATTTGGCGGTATCGCCTCTGGTTACGGCATTCACAGCAATATCGTGGCGCCATATATTGAGCATTTTGGCAGTGAGGAACAGAAACAGCACTGGCTGCCAAAGATGGTCAGTGGTGAGGCGGTAGGTGCCCTGGCCATGACCGAGCCCGGCGCGGGCTCGGACGTGCAAGGGATACGGACTAACGCCGTTCAAGACGGCGATGACTGGATACTAAATGGCTCCAAGATCTTCATCACCAACGGCATACACGCTGACCTGGTGATCGTAGCAGCCATTACTGACCCGGGTAAGGGCGCCAAAGGCACCTCATTATTCCTGGTGGATGCCAGCCTGCCCGGGTTCGAAAAAGGCAAGAAGATAGAGAAAATTGGGCAGCACACCTCAGATACCGCAGAGCTGTTTTTCCAGGACGTACGCCTACCGGCATCTGCGCTACTGGGGGATCTCAATAAGGGCTTTGTCATTATGATGACGGAACTGCCGCGGGAGCGACTCGGTATCGCCGCACAAGCAGTCGCAGCCGCCGAGGGAGCGTTGGATATTACCGTGGACTACGTACTTGAGCGCAAAGCATTTGGCGCGACGGTGGCCAGCTTTCAAAATACCCGCTTCACCCTGGCCGAGGTCAAAACCGAGATAGCGATCAATCGTGCCTATTACGAGAAGTGCGCCGACGCCTACACCAGAGACGAACTGAGCGCCGAAGACGCTGCCATGCTCAAATACGCGAGTACCGAAATGCAGTGTAAGACCATAGACGACTGTCTGCAGTTGTTCGGCGGTTACGGCTATACCGCAGAGTACCCCATCTCTCGCTACTATACAGATGCGCGCATCCAGCGGATTTACGGCGGTACATCTGAAATTATGAGAGAGTTAGTGGCGCGCTCCATCCTGGGTCGCTAACGCCGCGCTACGACGACTACCGCGTCCCACGCCCTGGCAACAATGTCGGGGCGGCGGCGGACCTACTGGTCGGGTCCCGGCTGCAGTTTTTTCCGCAAAGTGACTATATTGCGCTCGTCGCGATATTCATAAGCATAGTCATCCATAAATTCTTTAACCAGGTGGATACCCAGTCCACCTGGTTGACGCTGTTCCAGCGGGAGATCCAGGTCTGGAGCGGGCTGGTCCAGCGGATTAAACGCTATCCCACCATCGATAATTCTTATCTGCAGATGGTCATCCACTATATCGAGTTCCAGGGTGATGACGTCGCGCCCGGGGTCCGGGTATCCATAAGAAATGATATTAACCAACAACTCGTCCAAAACCAGGGCGGCCGCCTGTGCGACAGCCTTACTCACACCCGCCGAATCAGCGAACTCCTGCAAGGCATTCATCGCGACAGCAAGTTGGTCACAATTATTATTGAGCTCGATACGCATAGTTACAATAGCCAATCTCTGCCTGTAGATTTACTTTTCACCGCACTGGAAGCATACGCTACTAGAACGCTTTCAAGGCTGGCTCTTCCTCGTCATGGAGGTCCAGCAGAGCATCAAAACCGGATATCTCCAACACCTCTTTGACCACCCCACGAGCACTGCAAACCTTCATAGTGCCACCTTTGGCGCGCATCTGTTTGGCGGCGCGGAGAATCACCCGTAATCCAGAGCTGGCGATAAACTCCAGTCCAGCCAGATTGACCAGAAAATTGCCTTCCGCCGCGTCCAGATGCAACTGTAATTCATCCATAGCGGCTGCCGCAGTCTGCGTGTCCAGTTTTCCCGCGATATCAACCACTACGGTGTTATCTATCACGCGTTTTGTAAGCTCCATCTATTCCCTCCGTTTACCTGTGTCATGCGACACTGAATATCTGTTATCAAGGCCACTTTCGGCCGACAATTTCTCCGAATAAGGGCAGACGCAGTGTACACTACCACTCTTGCAGAGCGGTAATACCGGATTTTTAATGGACATACTGGAAGTCGCCGGAAGCTTTATTGCCGGCCTTGGCTTATTTTTTGTAGGCATCAAGACACTCACGACCCATTTGCGGGACTTGACCGGCAGACGCTTCAGGCGGCTGCTGGACCGTTCTACACGCAACCCGCTGCTCTCTGCATTTGGTGGGGCACTGTTGGGCGCGACGATGCAAACCGGCAGTGCTATAACCTTCATTCTGGTAGGCATGGTTAGCGCCGGCATGATCACTGTGGAGCGCTCGCTTCCGGTGCGCCTTGGCGCTGCGGTAGGCACCTCCGCCATGGTGTTCATCGCTACCATGGATATCAAGATCTTCATTCTATTCCTGGTTGGCATTGCGGGCATCTCACTGGCACAAAGTCGCTCCCCCAGACCAATACTGGGCGTGTTATTTGGCGGTGGAATCATGTTTTTTGGGCTGGACATGGTCGGCGCAAGTGCCTCGCACGTAACACAAATAGACTGGTTCGAAAATGCGATCACCAGCGTCAATGGTGCACCAATAACCGCGTTTCTCCTGGCTGGTATCCTCAGTATAGCGATCCAGTCACCGCAATCAGTCGCCATCCTGGCTATCGCTATGACTGTTAGCGGAATACTCGATACATGGACCACTGTGGTAATCATCTATGGTTGCAACCTTGGCGGAGGCCTGAGCACCTACCTGATGGCCAGTGGCTTCAAGGGACGACCAAAGCAGATCACTATTTTCCAGGTTTACTTCAATGTCATATCAGCCTTCGTCCTGTTACTGCTCTTTTTTATAGAGCGCCTTTACGGCGTGCCGCTGATCCATGCCCTGGTCACATCCATGGACATAGACACCGCACAGCAGATGGCTTTTGTTTACCTTATTTACAATATATTTGGCGCTACGGTGATGTTTACTTTCCGCGCACCGATTCTGCGAAAAATCGAACAATGGTGCCCGCCATCTCCGGAAGAAGATATTGGCAAACTGAAGTACTTGCACAATCATGCTTGTGATACGCCAGACCTGGCCCTGGACCTGGCGGAAAGGGAGGAGCTGCGCTTCCTGAGCATCTTGCCACGCCATATCGAGACGCTACGCGACGAAGTAAGCGCCGGACAGTTGCAAATAGAAGGGCTGGCAGGGGCGCTCAACCAACTACACGGCGCGATCGACGAAAGCCTGGCAGACCTGGGACAGCATGTAAGCGCAGAGGACTCGGAGCGCCTGATCAGCCTGGTCAACCGAAATCGTATTCTGGGCTCACTGCACGGTTGCATCGAGAGCTTTTGCCGGTCGGTGATGGCAGCGCAAAAAAGTACCCACCTGTCACCACTGGCAATGGTTGTCACCGAAGCGTTTGATGCCACGCTGTGCAATGCAATTGACGCCGTTAGTGATCAGGACCTGGAAGATCTGACCCAGGCATGGCGATCTACCGACGACAAAAGTGACAAAATGCGCAACATCAGGCAGAGGTTTCTGATGGGCGACTTTGACCTGACTGACAATGAAAGGCTGGACTTAATGGCTTTAACTACCGGGTTGGAGCGCTCGGTGTGGGTACTTCACGAATATCTGGGCGAACTCGTCGCCAGCGGTGAACGGGCAAACTATTAACGTTGCTCGCCTTTTACAGCAACCGATACACTATCCGTTGTACTGTACCCCTATCATGGTTATGTCATCGGCTTGCTCTGCGCCCAGGGCGAACGCGTCAACCGACGCGCAGACGCGCTCGACGACAGTCTGCGCACTGCACTCAGGCATTGCCTGTATAACACCCAATAGTCGGTCATCCCCATACAGGTTGTCATCCACGTCCATCGCCTCTGTTACACCATCGGTAAACACCAGTAAAACGTCCCCAGGATTCATCTGCAGCGTGCTTTCACCGTAGACTTGCCCCGGCATGATCCCGGCCACAGGTCCATGCGCGCCAGGCACTTCTGCCACGTCGCCGTTAGCTCTGCGGATAAGCGGCGGATTATGCCCCGCATTGGTATACCTGAGTTCCCCCGTGGAGAGATTCAAAACACACAAAAACACGGTAACAAACATACACTCCAGATTATCTTCACTCAATTCTGCATTAACCCTGGCAATAACCTTTGCCGGATTCCTGTCATCGCTTGCCCGGGACTTGATTAGTATCTTGGACATCGCCATAAACAACGCTGCAGGTACGCCCTTTCCCGACACATCTGCTACGCAAAAACAAAGCTCGTCTTCGCTGAGCATAAAATAATCGTAAAAATCGCCCCCTACCTCCCGCGCTGCTTCCATGCTGGCATATAAGGTCACTTCGGGGCGGGCGGGAACAACGGTAGGCATCATGCTCTTTTGAATATCTCGACCAACGCTGAGCTCAAGCTCCATACGCGCCTTAGCGCGCTCTAAAGCCGCTGAAGTTTCCTGCAACGCGTCCATACTGCGTTTTAAGGCCACGTGCGTTTTCACTCTTGCTTCAAGAATCGGGGGATTGACCGGTTTCAGTATGTAGTCGGCGGCACCCAGGTCAAAACCTTCAGTCTCGTCTTCCGTCTGATCCTTGGCTGTCAAAAAAATAACCGGTATCTGCGCCGTACGAGGATTGGCCTTTAATTGTTGGCAGACTTCCAGACCACTCATCCCCGGCATCATAATGTCGAGTAGAATAATATCGGGCAGCTGTTTTTCAACCACTCGCAGCGCTGCCGGGCCATTGGTAGCAACTTTGATACGGTACTGCGGGGTCAGAATGCCTTTAACCACATCGAGATTCTGCGGCGTATCATCCACTGCAAGAACTACCGGACGATCGTCTTTCTTATCCACTGTGTTGCTCCATAAGCCACCAGGCCTAGTGCTAGTTAGAAACCAATATCCGCTCAAGAACGTCAAACAATTCACGGGGGTCCACGGGCTTGCTTAAGTAGGCAGCCCCACCCATTTCCATGCCGCGACGCTGCTCATCTTCCGAGGAATGGCCGGTGACAAATACAACAGGAATTTCCGCGGTCAAAACATTAGCCTTGAGTTTCTCACACACCTGGTAACCATCCATGCCAGGCATCATAACGTCCAATAATATCAAGTCCGGATGGGGTGTTTTCTGTGCGATGGATAATGCTTTGTTGCCACCGGTTGCCGCCTTGACCTTGTACTGCGCCTTGAGCAAGCCACTCAACAACTGGATATTGTCGGGGGCGTCATCAACAATCAATAGCGTTTTGTCGCGTATAGTCATCATTCTCCGGGCTGTGCCCAACGTTGTACCACTTCCAGGGCATCTTCGAATTCATAGTCTTCCACAAGTTTATCCAGGCGGCGAAACTCATGACATAGTGGCGAATGTACCATCATGGGACGCAGTTCTTCGACGACTTCCGCCGCATCGGCGTCACAGTCCTCCAACAACTCAAGCAACCGACCCAGTAAGGATTTAAACTGCTGTGGATCAATCTCACGTGATGGCTGGTCTCCCTCGGAGGCAGCCTCCTTGTCATCCAGTTCAGCCAGCGCCGGCAGAACGATAGCCAGGGCATTACAGGTCTGCTGTAACAGCGCAGCAATTTCATCCTGCGACTGGCCAGCAAGACAGGCGGCTTCAAGTAAACCCGCGACCTCTCTCACATCTTTAGCACCGACGTTGGCAGCCACGCCTTTCAATGTATGTGCACAGCGTATCGCCGCCGTTGCATCTTCAGCCTGACTAGCGGCGGCAAAATCAGCAGCGAAATCAAGTTGCGAATCTCTAAACTTCAGTAACAGTCGACGATATAGAGTCTGGTTGCCCTGCGCCGTTGCCAGCCCCGCCTTCGTGTCTATCCCGGCAATATCGAGTATCGCGCGGGAAGGCGCTACCGCGCCGCTGGATACCGAATGGGAGGCCATTGCTGGATGGCCTGGCGTGATCCAGCGAGCCATAGTGGCAAACATTTCATCCACATTTATGGGCTTGGTAATATGATCATTCATACCCGCGTTCAGGCACAGCTCCCTATCCCCAGCCATGGCGTTTGCGGTCATCGCCAACACCGGCAGTTCCTGCCACTTACTATTCTGGCGGATTTTTCCGGTGGCCGTAAAACCATCCATAACCGGCATTTGACAGTCCATTAATACACCATCAAATTCGCGTTCTGCCAGCAAATCAAGAGCCTCCTGACCATTACAGGCGACCTCCACACTGATGCCATTAGTGATAAGTAGCTCCAGCGCCAACTCCTGATTGACCTCGTTATCTTCAACCAGTAACACATGTGCTCCGCGCAAGGTTGCCTTGGCTTCCCTGGCTACCTCGGAGCGCCTGGAAACGTCCCGGACCTCAAACTGTGCCCCGCCCCGGCCCATCGCCAGCATAATGGCATCCAGCAAACTGGACGAGGTGACAGGCTTGGTCAACAGGCCATCGATTTCTACCTGTTTTGCCGCATCTATTGCATCCTCACGACCATACGCTGTGACCATAATCACTTTCGGAATATGGGACAACGCGGTGTGGGACTTTATCTGTCGCGCAGCCTCGACGCCATCCATACCGTCCATACGCCAATCCATCAGCACCAATGGGTAGTAGTTGTCAGCGGCAGCTGCCTCCAGCATGGTCAGCGCCTGCCTCCCGCTGGGTGCGTAATCAACCTGGAATCCAAAGCTGGTCAGCATCTTGCCCAGAATTTCCCGCGCCGTGGCGTTGTCGTCTACCAACAGTACTCGCAATCCCTCCAAGCTGGCATCCAGCGCGCGTCTTGCCTCTACCTCTCCCGTATACAGCTCCAACCACACCGTAAAGCCGAAGGTACTGCCTTTGCCAGGCTCACTGTCGACCCAGATTTCCCCGCCCATCATCTCAGCCAACTTTCTGGAAATCGCCAGACCCAATCCAGTACCGCCATATTTACGTGATGTGGAGGTATCGGCCTGACTGAATGACTGGAATAATTTCTCCTTCACCTCCTCACTCATACCAATGCCGGTATCACTCACGGTAAACTGCAACTTCGTCTTGTTATTGTCTTTCTCCATTTCCCGGATGGCCACCACCACTTCGCCCCGTTCGGTGAACTTGATGGCGTTGTTACCCAGATTGATCAGTATCTGCCCCAGGCGCATGGGGTCACCAACAAGACAGGTAGGAAGATCCTCGGGAATATCAAACAGGAATTCCAGGCTTTTTTCCTCGGCCTTTAGTCCCACCAGACTGCCAAGGTTATCCAGCACGTCTTCCAACCGAAACGTTGTCGCTTCCATGTCGAGTTTGCCCGCCTCGATCTTGGAGAAATCCAGAATATCATTAATGATACCCAGCAATAATTCTGCGGAGCGATGCACTTTGGAGACGTAGTTGCGTTGTTTGCTGTCCAGCTCAGTTTGCAATGCCAGGTGCGACATTCCAATAATCGCGTTCATCGGGGTGCGTATTTCGTGGCTCATATTGGCCAGAAAATCGGATTTAGCCTGCGTGGATTCTTCAGCCACCTGTTTCGCCAGCGACAGTTGTTTTTCGTGCTCCCTGCGCGAGGTCACATCGGTGAACGTACGCACAAAACCTCCGCGTGGTATCGGGTTTTGCCGACTCTCGATGACCCTGCCATCGGGCATCTCACGCTCAGAGGTAAACACTGTTCTTAAGCGCGCCTCGGCTCTACGCTCTTCCAGTAGTTCCGGCGTGTTGTACTTTTCGTTATGCAGATAAACCATAAGATCATCAATGTCTCTATGTGCCAGCAGTTCCTCCAGCGACATACCAAACATCTGCATCGCCATAGTATTATAGGCGGCTACCTGACCATGTTCATCTACCAACAGTAATCCCTGGTCCATACTCTCCATGGCCAGTTCAGCAATTTCCTTCTGCTTTTTCAGTTCGTCGGACGCAGATCGACTTACCGTGACATCCGTATAGGTGCGAACACAACCACCATCAGCCACAGGATTATGCCGCGTTTCAATAATGCGACCATCCTGCATTTCTTGCTCACTGGTGAATGCATCGCGTCTTTTTAAGTCCCGCACCCTCTCCGTCCAGAGACCAGCGTCGCCCGCTTGATGCGCAGCGATAATTTTTGCCAGGTCATCAAAGTACGGATTAGCGTCAATAACCTCAGCGGTCACACCGAACATCGTCAAATAGTTCTGGTTATAGGCGATGATCTGCATATTCTGATCCACCATCAGAATTGCCTGATCCATGCTATCCATGGTCAGTTGAACGATCTCCTTTTGCTCGCGACACTCTGCTGTTTGTTCCTGCACCTGCTGTCGAATGCGACCAGATTGGGCAAACAGCATATTGATAAAAAGTGCGATCAGCAGGGTGGCGAGAGGACCGCCGAATAAGACAACGCGGGAGTACCCCAAAGCGGGGCCGCCCTGGAAGGCAGGCACCACGCCCCAGTGGAAGGTAAGCGTAGCGCCGCCCGTGGTCATTGGAATCGAAAATTTTACAACCGCATCCGAAGAATCCAAACCCTCCGGATAAAGATGATCGCGTCCTTTGGTACTCAACCCGCTGGCATGTACGCTCGATATTGCAAAACCAAGACCATAGGGGATCTGGTCACTGATTAACCGGTCGACCTCGTCAACATTCTGCACCCCCACAACCACGGTCGGCTGCGATGCCCTGCTAAAGGGAATGGCGTTAAATCCGTAGTAGACGCCACCGAACGGTGCCGTGGCTCCCAGTGTCAGCCCGAATTCAAGTGCGGATTCAATAGCATCCTTGGCAACCGGCACGCTATTTAGCTTGAAGCCAGGCACCAGGCCTAAAGTATTTTGGCTGGCGAATACGACAGGCCAGTTCCCCTCGGCATCCCGCCGGGTAACCAGTAATACCGCCGGAGCAAAACCATCGCGATTGTCCTTCAGCGTTTCAACCGCGCGCTGAAAGTCTGTCGCGCTCAGGTTTCTGTTACCTTCCAGCAATAACTCAACTGCACGCATGTCGCCGTAACCATTTTGCAGAGATCGAACAAATGCGCCAGTCAACTGATTGGCAAATACACGCGCCTGGGCTTCCCAGGCTGAACGGGCCTGGGTCTCGGTGGACACGCCCAGCTGGTAACTGCCAATCAATCCGGCAAGTACAAGACTGATAACGATGGCGCCTTGCGCCAGCGAGCTCTTTCGTAGTCCCAGTAGTAGTGGAGTGAGTATCGCGATGGCTGCCGTGTTGCCAAACCACCAGTTACTCCAGTACAACCAGAAGCTGCCCTGCGGCCATACTTCACACAGGTATTGCACCGTCACACCAATGCTGGGACTTACCGCTCCGGCCAGCGGTGCAATCAACAGCAACCGCCAAAACTCGGCCCCGCTTTTAATCTCAGCTTCAAAATTAATAAAGCGTTGAATCAGGTAGCGCCCGACTACGGCCTGTAATGTGGCGCCAGCGGATGTGCCAACAACAACCAGTATGGTGGGTAGCAGGTTGATACTGGCATCCCTGGCAAGCAACCACCCAAGGAAACCCGTGGCAATCAATATAGCGGGAATACCGCGATTACCCAGCCACAGTAACGCTGTCAGGCAAGCGGCCGCCGGCAGTGATATCGGTGATACCAGCTGATCCGATATAGTCATTATCGCGGCCAGCTGGGCCGCCGCCATAATCACCAGCATAGTTGCGGCAGTTTCGAGAAGGCGCACAGGCACGGTTCCGATCTTCATCGGTCCGTCAAAACCCGCATTTAAAATGAGTATTTTGCATGCTGACCATTCTCACAGGTCAGCCCGAAAAATGGAACTGACGAGTGAGCAATAGTACAGACCAATAGGCGATATTTGCGCGGCAGGGATCACTTCAGCGACGGTAAAACCAGCAAATCATTACGCAAAGGACAGTTGCTAATACGCTGGCAAGTCAATAACTGACGCTGCCAACCATGAAATAATCGACGCGGGCCAAGCGCTGGTCAAGCTAACTCCAGCAGTGTGTCACTCAGGGCGCTAAGCAGGCTATCGATCTGGTCTTTCTCGATAACAAACGGCAGTCCTAACTGAATGGTGTCACCTCCACTGCGCACATAGAATCCTTTTTCCCACATACGCATGGCAACTTCGAAAGGTCGACGAGCGGGTTCGCCAGCATACGGTTGCAATTGTAAGGCGCCAGCAAAGCCATAATTGCGTATATCGGACACATTAGGTGAGCCCTTTAACTGGTGCAGTGCCTGTTCAAAATAAGGCGACAGTTGCGCTACCCGCTGCGGCAGTTGTTCGCGCTCAAGGATATCCAGTGCAGCGATACCGGCGGCACAGGCCACCGGGTGCGCGGAGTAAGTGTAGCCGTGAGGAAACTCGAGCATATATTCGGGGCCGCCCTGATCCATAAAAGTCTGATAAATCTCAGCTTTGGCAATGACAGCGCCCATGGGGATAGCGCCATTGGTCAGCTGTTTGGCCACGTTCATAATGTCTGGAACCACACCAAAAGCGTCGGCACCGGTCATGGCGCCACAGCGACCAAATGCCGTGATGACTTCATCGAAGATCAGCAGGATATCGTTTGCAGTACAAATATCGCGCAATCGCTGCAAGTAGCCTGCGGGGGGAGGAATAACCCCGGCTGAGCCGGCCATGGGCTCAACAATGACAGCGGCAATATTGGATGCATCATGCAGAGCGATTATCTCGGTCAACTCATCCGCCAGATGCCAGCCATGATGGGGCATACCGCGAGCGAAGACATTATCCGGTAACAGGGTGTGAGCAAGGTGGTCAGCATCTACCGCCTGCCCAAATAGCTTTCTGTTTGGGCCTATGCCACCAACGGATATACCGCCAAAATTAACGCCATGATAGCCCTTGGCACGTCCGATAAGTTTAGTCTTGGCCGGCTGGCCCTTCTGCCGCCAATACGCGCGCGCCATTTTCAGGGAGGTGTCAGCGCACTCTGAGCCAGAGTTGGTATAAAACACATAATCCAGTCCTTCAGGTGTTAACGACTTGATCTTGTTGGCCAGCTCAAAGGATCCAGGGTGCCCAAACTGAAACGCCGGCGAATAATCCAGCGTCTGCATCTGTTTGTGCACTGCCTCAGTGATTTCTCTGCGATTATGTCCGGCACCAGTGCACCAAAGACCAGATAGACCATCCAGCACTCTACGTCCCTTGTCATCGATCAGGTGCACGCCATCGGCGGCCACGATCATGCGCGGGTCTTTCTTAAACTGACGGTTGCCCGTATAGGGCATCCAGTGGGACTCAAGTTGCTCGCGGGTAAGTTGCGGCTGGATATTAGGCATGCTGGTCATTGGTTGTGATCCCAGGGAACAAAGAGCAGCATTTTAAGCCGAAACATATGTTGCATAAATCATTATCTATAAACATTAAGTTTCAATAAACTACACCTATTTATCAGGGTGGTGAACTGTAGTGGCCAGAAAAGCATTACTGGGGAATGTGACAGACAATGATATACGGCTGTTGCGCGTGTTTCGAGCGGTTGTAGCCTGTGGTGGTTTCGCCGCCGCCGAGCTGGAACTCAACATAAACCGCAGCACCATATCCCGTCATATCAAAGATCTGGAGATGCGCCTGGGCGTGACACTATGCCGCCGCGGTCGAGGTGGCTTTGCCATGACCACCGAAGGTGAACAGGTTTACGCAAGCGCGCAGAAAATGATGGCCTCCATGGAGGATTTTCAACATGAGGTAGATGAACTCCACCAGCGCCTCACCGGCACTCTCAGCATTGCCATTTTCGACAAAACCGCGACCAACCCCCAATGTCATATCAACCAGGCCTTCGCCCGTTTCGACGAGCAAGCACCGGCAGTACAACCGGAGATTCACGTTGAGCCAATCAATGCCATTGAACGCGGTGTGATGGAAGGCCGTTTCCATCTGGGCATAATCCCCATCCATCGCCCTTCCAGTAGCCTCGACTACCACCGGTTGTTCGAAGAGCAAATGTATCTATATTGCGCTTACGCGCATCCGCTGTTTGATACGACCACAGCAACAATCTCTGCAAAAAAAGTGCGCGATTGCAAATACGTGGGCATCGGCTATCACTCACCCAACATGGAAGTGACCCGCGAACTGGGCCAGCAACGCCACGCCACTGCCTATGATCAGGAGGCGGTTGCACACCTTGTGTTATCAGGAAAATACCTGGGTTATCTGCCAGAGCACTACGCCGAAACCTTTGTAGCGAGGGGTGTCATGCGTACGCTGCTACCAGACGTGTTCGCGTACACCTGCCAGTTCAGCGCGATAGTGCGCCACTCCCCTCCCCCCAACAGGGTCGTACAAACGCTTCTGGATGCCCTGGTGCAGGTCCACAATTAAATAGTATTCACGCCCTCACAGCGCGCAGCTTGACAGCACACACAGGCCTTCGGTCTAGCGCAAAAAGCCGGTATGAATGGGACTCTCAATCCTGATAGCCCGTGATAGCTTTTGCCGCCTGATAAGCAAATGTCATCGCCGGTCCGAGGGTCGAACCAGGACCAGGATAGCAGGGCAAGGTAGGTGCACTGCAGTTGCCGATAGCATACAGTCCCTCTATCACATGCCCGTCCTCATGCAGTACCTGTGCATCGGCATTGATCACCATACCGCCCTGGGTGCCAAAATCACCAGGATCTACTCGCATGGCATAATACGGTGGCTTGGCCACCGGACCCAGGCAAGGATTGGGCGTTACACGCGGATCACCATAATAACGGTCATAAGCAGATTCACCGCGGTGACAATCAGGATCTTCACCGGTACGTGCATACTCATTCATTTTAGACACCGTCTGCTCCAGGCCATGGGCATCGACGCCAATTTTGCGCGCCAGCTCTGCAATAGAGTCCGCCTTGGCGAAGAAGCCCTCGTCTTCATAACGTTTGGGGACTGCCCAATCCGGACGGAATTTACTGTTATATAAAGGTCCGACAAAATAATTGGCGCGGAAATTCGCATCAAATATCTGCCAACTCGGATTACATGGGTTTTCCGGTGTGTGCTTTTTGAAAGTCTCGAGCTGAAAGGCCATGTAATTCTGAGATTCATTACTGAAGCGTTCCCCGGCCGGATTCACCACTATAGAACCAGGGTATGATTTTTCCATAACACTTAAGCGGGGTATATCCTCCCCGGGGACCGAAATCGTATTACACCACCAGGCCTCGTCCATGCGATGCATTTTCGCGCCGAGCCGAATGCCCTCGAGAATGGCGTCACCCGTATTGTCTTTGGTACCGGCACTCCAGCGTTGATCCGTAGGCTGCGGCAGGTACTGCTCGCGCATCTCCTGGTTGTGCTCAAAACCTCCCGCTGCCAACACTACGCCTTTGCGCGCCTGAATCCGTAGCGGTGTACCATTACGGGTGACTTCCACACCCAATACTTTGCCGTTCTCATCTATCACCCTGGTCATTGCGGTGTTTTGCCAAAGTGGGATATCCCGATCCAGCATGGAGGCACGCAGGCGTGCGATTCCGGCACAGCCAGTGGCAAGGCGCCGGTGGAACCTGTCCTTTAAGCGCCAGGGGATGTCCAGCAAATAATCCGCAAACAGCTTCAGCGCGGTTTTCCACCAACCCGGTTGCTGACCGATTAACAGCGCAGCCTCAACCTGGGTAATGCCCAGAACACCGCCCAGATGCATCATGGGATGTGTGCGGCGCAGGCGCCGCCACTCCTCACCCAACTGGTCAGCACCAAAGGTCTCGGGTTCCATAGACCGATGCCCGTGCATAGCGCCATCCAGATTGGTGTAATAATCCGGGTAGTGCTCCAGGGAAACGTAGCGCATGCGAGTGCGCTCGTGCATAAAGTCCACCATTTTCGGACCGTTGAGCAAATAGGCATCCAGCTGGTATTCGGGTACTTCCTCTTCGGTAATAAGCTGCCGCAGATAGGTTTTGGCCTTATCAAAAGAGTCTTCGGCTCCGGCCTCGCGCGCGTAGCGATTGGATGGAATCCAGACACCGCCACCGGAAATTGAACTGGTACCGCCATAGAGGTCGGATTTTTCTATAACCAGAACATCCTTAACGCCCATTTCATAGCTGCATAGAGCCGCAGTCAGGCCACCATTACCGGACCCGACTACTACCACGTCAAAACTGTAATCCCACTGCCGCTCTGAGCTCATTGCACCACATCCATAAAATAGGGTGGCAATGGTAGCTTAATCACGCGCCAAGTCAGCCCTACTGTAGACTTAAGACGCAACAGGTTTAAGAATTTGGTCGCGAGCGCACAGTAATCGAATGTTCTATCGTCCATTTTTCACTTGCCAGTATTGCGACAACATACATAAACTGTCGCTGCGAACAATAAAATCAACTCAACAGCTTAAAGAATCAAGGAAGAAATCATGTCCTACTCCCTGCGAAAAGTTACTCTTGCCTGTGCGGCGATTGCGGTAATGACTCTGTCGCCTCTGGCCATCTCCCACTTTGATGAAGAAGAGATACCACAATCCTATCGCCAGTCCTGGTTTGCAATGGTCGTCAGTAACTTTGGCCCCATGGTCGCCATGGTTAAAGGCGAGATGCCCTGGGATGAAAGAATGATGGCAGGGTACTCCGATCAACTGGCAGCGCTGACGACGCTGGATGTCATGCGCGGATTCAAGGACGGTGCAGACAAGGGCACGACACGAGCCAAGCCTGAAATCTGGCAGAACAAAGCGGACTTTGAAAGCAAAATGAATGACCTCAAAAGCGCTGTCAATAAACTCCAGACCGTGGCCAACACCAACGATCGAAAAGCTATCGCTTTGCAGGTAGGCGCCACCGGTAAAGCGTGTAAAGCCTGTCACGATGAATACAAATCAAAGACTTATCTTTATTAAATAATTGTATATATTTCAATATATTACAGTCTTTTTCTGCATATTATTCTAGAATAAATTGAACATAGGCCTGAGCATTTCCAACCTGTGTTGCAAGACCCAGGAAACAATCCTTAATGGCCAGGTCTATCCATTGAGGCGGGCCATACGCTGCAGGAAAGCCAAGCTATACTGAACGTAACACTGCGCAAGAAACACCCTGAACCAATGCCAAGTTACACGCGCTCTGAGCGGTTTCTATCACTGTTTACCACTCTGCGGGCCGGCGAAGGTCGCTCGGCCTACCTGCTCTGTGCCCAGTCATTTTTGATAATGCTGGCGTATTATTTACTGAAGGTGATCAGGGAGCCACTGATACTGGCAGACGGCTCAGCGGAGCTTAAAGCTTACACCACAGCGGTGCAGGCCTTTTTGTTGATGTTTATAGTGCCAGTATTCGCCAGGCTCTATCAGCGAGCGAGTTCCAGGAATGAAAAGCACCACCTGTTTCGCAACAGCTTGCTGTTCTTCTTGCTGAATCTGGTGGCCTTTGGTGTGGCCTATAAGCTGGGATGGCACATCGGTATCGTATTCTATGTCTGGCTGGGCATATTTTCGGTAATGGTATTAGCCTTGTTCTGGGCATTTGCCGCCGATTTATTCAACCTGAAGTCTGGCCAGCGCATTTTCCCTTTAATTGCCGCTTCCTCCGCCCTGGGTGCGCTATTAGGCTCAGGCCTGGCGGGCGAGCTGTATCTGCGAGTCGATCACGACGGCGTGATTTACTGTGCCGCATTGTTATTGGCGATTCCCTGGTGGTTGAGTGCTAGAACAGAGCATTGCGTCCCCGCTGATTCCAAATCGCATGTCAGCGCGCCCCTGGATGTGCGGCCTTATCCCTTTACCGAGGGTTTCCAGGTCGTCTGGCGTAACCGATATTTGACGCTCATCGCCGGCTTCGTCATCCTCCTGAACCTGATCAATACCAACGGGGAATACATCCTGGCCACTTTCGTTACCGAACAGGTACATAGCGGAGCCACGGACAGCACGGCCGAAGATTACATTACTTTGTTTTATTCGAAGTACCTGTTCTTAACCACCCTGATCAGTTTCCTGATACAGCTTTTCCTGGTGTCGCGAATATTTGACCGTATTGGCATCGCTGGCGCTTTGTATATATTGCCCATTCTGATGCTGATCAATTACAGCTTGATCGCCCTTATACCCATTCTCGCGGTGGCACGTGCGGCCCTGATAGCTGAAAACAGTGTGTACTACTCATTGCAAACTACCACACGTCACGCTCTATTCCTGCCGGTCAATCGACAGGAAAAATATGTCGGCAAGCATACCATCGACACCTTCCTGTTCCGTCTTGGTGACGTGTTCTCAGGCGGTTTTGTCTACCTTGCCAGTGCCGTGATCGGACTGGGCATTGTCGGTTTTGTAATGATTAATATCATCCTGGCCACAGCGCTACTGTATACCTCCAGGGCGATAGGTCGCGGCCATCATACGGCGGCAGCTGAACACCTCAGTAATAGACCACCTGTATTGATTACACCATTACAGGACCTTAGCATCCCCGCGGGTCAATCCTCACAACTGGACCTCGCAGCCGATACCTTTGTGGATAACGATGTTGGTGATGCTTTGCGCTATCAGGCTTACCTTTTCTATGCCCAAAAGCTCCCGAACTGGATAAAGTTCGACGGCCTCAATCAACGCTTCGAATTTAATCCTCCGCGGAACATAAAGGGTAGTTCGAAGATTCGCGTCGTAGCCAGGGACTTCGAGGGACTGGAAGCAGAATCCTCTTTCACCCTCACCTGGGGCCCTTAAGCGCCAGACAGCATCGACTACAGCCCCTCAGCGCGCTCCACCAGACACTCATGCGACCCAACGGCAAATTCCCTACAGATCCAGGGACGATTTTCGTAAATGGTGCACATCAAGGTATCGCGATCCAAGGCCGCGCACCAACCATCTTCCAGACGCGCCATCACCTCACCTCCCCAGGAATCAGTTTGTATATAGCGCGACGGTACTCCCGTGTCGGTAATGATCATCACCTCCAGCCGGCAACAGCAAGCCTGGCAGTTACTGCAGCTTACTGTTGCTTCGCTAATCTCAGTGCATTTAATGGTCAAATAATCACCACATTACCGCAGCGGCCTGCGGCACCTGCTGTAAACCCCACCACAAGCACAGCGCGATGACGATCAGGATAGCCAGCGCCTGCCACCACGGGGCAGGTGCAAGCTGCCCTTCCCGGTTGGGTGCGCTGCCCTTTATCATGGCCTGTAACAAAGGTTGCTTCAGGCGCAACTGGTAATAAATCACCGCCAGCACATGCAGGCCAATAAACCCCAGTAACACATTGAAAGCAACCTCATGCACCTCGCCCATCGCCTCCCTGAACGATGTATCGGCCGAGGCAGCAAGTGGACCGGAAAACAGCACCTCGTCGGTATTGAACAGGCCACTGCCTGCCTGGGTCAGTAGTAACAACAGCAAGGCCAGAACAGACCAACCTCCCAACGGATTATGACCCACACTCGCACTACCCCTTCCTCGCAGATAAACCCACAATTTTCCCGGCCCTACCAGGAAGTCAGTGAAGCGTGAATGGCGACTACCCAAAATTCCCCAGATAAATCGACTAATAACGAGGACAATCACTGTATAGCCAACCCACTGGTGCAGGTCGTAATTTTCCGCTTCAGCACTCCACCAGGCAAGCGACACACAACAGACTATGCTCCAATGGAATATCCGCGTGGGTAAATCCCACAAGGGTTGTGCTGGTCGCGCCATAGCCTTTAATCACCATCGCGCTGGATCAATGAGGGAAACGGCTGGGGTACGCCCTCATAGACATACTCCCAACTCGCACCAGCAAACACCGCGCGATGTCTGGACCCCGCAACGGTGCCATCTGCCGATTCATAACCGGCATCACCCCGAAACATGACTATGACCTGCCCGGCGTCTTCACCAAACACCGGGAATACATCAGGCGCGGGACTGTTGCGCTCCAGTGCCACCATTTCTGCTACGGTGTTGTAGCGGGCCAGACAGCGCAGGGTAATGTAAGTCGGAGGCAACATGCCGAGCTCACCCGACTCGTGTTCAGCCACGGCCTGACACACGTTAACCCAGCGCGAGTCATGTATCTCACCCCCGTCAATGACCACTTCATCGTCTGCTGCCAGTGGCGCCGCATAAATCCAGGTTGAGAACCGTTTGGGCTCGACCACAGGAGTGGTCCAATGACTCAACAACACCATGTCATCCAGGTGCGGGAGCAAACCCGACTCTTCCTGCGCCTCACGCGCCGCGGCAATACGCGAAGCTGCGAGGACATCGCCCTGCGCTGCCGCTAAATCTTCGGGGTCCAGTGCCCCTCCCGGAAAAACCCAGAAACCCCCGGCAAACTGCAGGGCCTTATTGCGCCTGAGTAACAGGGTTTCTAATCCAATAGCGGAATCGCGCAACAGCACCACGGTACTGGCAGGACGAGCTTCGGGGATATCAGGCATAGAATTTTCCGTGGTTAATTGACGGTACTCACAAGCCGTCAAGGATACCCCAGTCTGTCAGTCCAACGCGAAAATATTAGACCCTGCCATTGCAACGCCAGAGTAGCCGACACTTAAAGGTGAGATAACCATAAGCAGTATAAAGCTAACAAGGATATCCCGATGAGCACTCCAGCCATCTCTCTTGCGATACTTTTCTATTTTTTTTCTGAACCCAACCGAGGCCGCAACAGAAGGCGTTGACGAACTGCGTTCCATGGTCCTGCTCATGGAAGAATTGCTGTGGAAAGGAGGCAAAATTGAAAACCCGGTACACCGGGTAGGTGGACATTTTCTGCTATGGAATTCGGACCCGCGCCCGGAAGGTATGAATGTTATCTATAGCCAGGACAAACTGCATGCCACCGCCGGGCACGACCCCCTCTAGTCGGACAATAATAAGAGGGGGACCAGGACGACTTTGACCGAATATTCGTCGACCTGAACTTCAAATAATAAAGAGTCACTCTTATTCAGGCCTTAGCGCTGGACATAGTCAGGTCATAGCCTGACTGTCGCGCCTGCACCTGGGCCTGCTCGCGGGATTCCGGATCCTGGCTGGCTACCCATAGATTGGCACATCGCGTGCCAGTGCGACAAAAGGCCAGTATCGGGCGCCTGGTATCGTCCAGCAGTGCACACATTCGAGCGAAATCCGGGCCGGGGAAATTTCCCGGGGTGACCGGCATGTAGTGATACTCCAGGCCCGCGGCCTGCGCAGCGGCCGCCAAATCAGCGCTACCAGGCTGATCGGGGGCTTCACCATCCGGTCGATTATTGATCACCACCAGGTAGCCCGCAGCGGCAATTTCCGCCATGTTATGCGGTGCAATTTGTGGTGAAACAGCGATAAATTCAGCGAGTTTTACGATTTTCATAAGTCATTCTCCGTTGGAGCAAGGTTATACCAGAGCTTGGTCTACTGCCATTGCGCCACAGTAATGGCCCTGTTGCCGCCCCGACTCACTCACCGGTGAATTGAGCAGCGCGTTTTTCTTTGAAAGCACGCAGGCCCTCCCTGGCGTCCTGGGTCCTCATCACGGTCGCTGCCTGTTCCATTTCGTAGGCAAACGCATCGGCCCAGGGCAGCGTGTGAGTAGCCAGCGCGGTGCGCTTGATGGCTTGTAGAGCCAGAGGAGCCTGGCGACAAATATTGGTTGCATAATGTTCTGCCCGCGAGTGTAACTCAGGTAGAGGCACCACCTCCGATACCAGCCCCATCGCTAAAGCCTGCTCTGCGCCAAGGGGTTCACCGCCCAGTAATATCTTCATGGCATGTGCCCAGGGCAGCTGCCGGGTCAACCGAACCATGGAGCCAGCGCCCGGAACAATACCTAAACCAGGCTCTGGCAGCGAAAATATGGCATGCTCGGCGGCTATACGGATGTCAGTAGCCTGTAACAACTCGGTGCCGCCCCCCAGGGCGCGCCCATTGATAGCGGCAATAACCGGCTTGAACAAAGGCTCGCTTTTCAACATTACCTTGTCGGGAATCATCGGATCCGCCAGCAAGCGCGCTTCCACCGAGGTCTGTGGCTGTTTCGCACCGGTCCACAGCGGGATAACCCTGGACAGGTCACCGCCGCAGCAAAAGTCTTCATCTCCCGCTGCCGTTAGCACCGCCACCCGGATACCAACGTCATCACGCACTTCCTGCCAGGCGTCTGCCAACTCCACAAACATGTCGCCATTAAGGGTATTGTTGGCCTCCGGTCGATTTAGCGTAATCCAGGCCTGCTGGCCACGTTTCTCGAACACTATGGCAGTCATTTTGATAACTCCTTTATACCGATGAATAGCACACTAGCGCAGTTTTTAGCCCGGATTCACTTGCCAGGCGGGCAAAGCGCAGCCGGGTACAGCGGTTTATACCATCTACAGAACGGGCAGCAATGCCCGCAATGAAAGAGCCACCACATCGCTAAATATTGACCAGTATCATGGCTAGCCTGCCTGCATTCAATTCAAATAGCCTATTGTGATAATTGCAACTACGAAAAATGAAGTCGAAGATTTGCTGCTTCCCCAGCGCATGGCAATCGGCTTGCTACTGACACTCGCGGTCACCATGACCGCGGTCCTGGATGCTAATGCGACGCAATACGCTCCGTTAATGCCCCTGGCCTCACGTTCCTTATTGCTGGACATCACTGGCGCCGGCGACCGCATTGTTGTTGTTGGCGAGCGCGGCCACATTCTGTACTCCGATGACAATGGCTCCAGCTGGCTCCAGGCAAGAGTACCCACCACTCAGATGTTAACCGGCGTATTTTTTATCGACCAACAACGCGGCTGGGCAGTGGGACATGATGGCTTGATCCTGGTCAGTGATGACGGAGCTGTCAGTTGGCGTATCCAGCGCGATGGTATCGCGGCCCAGCATCAGGCCAACCTGGAGAAGCGCGAACAAGTCCACCGACAAATTGGCAATCTCAAACTAGCCATTGCCAGCGCCGGTGCAGAAGGCTTACCGCAGCTGGAAACGCAACTTGAGGAGTTGGTAATGGACCTGGAAGACGCCGATCTCGCACTGGAAGAAGACGTTTTCACCTCTCCTTTAATGGCAGTGTGGTTCCAGGACCACAATCGGGGTTGGGCGGTGGGCGCCTTCGGCGCAGTCGTTGTCACCACAGATGGCGGCAACCACTGGGCCGCTCGGCAAGACCTGCTGGACAACCCCGATGAATTTCACCTCAACACCATTACTGGAGATGGCGCGGGCCGTGTCTTCATCGCCGGGGAAGGCGGGGTCATGTATCGCTCCATGGACAATGGGCAAAGCTGGGGGTCCATTGATTCGGTTTACGAAGGTAGCTGGTTCGGCGCGATCTTCAGCGAAAAACAACAGACGCTGCTGGTATTTGGTTTGCGTGGCAATCTGTTTCGCTCAACAAATTTCGGGGATACCTGGGAGCCCATTGCCAATAATACTCACATCACACTCGCAGGCGGCACGGTTGCGGCCAACGGCGATATTGCTCTAGCTGGCGGCGCCGGTACGCTTATGCTTAGCAAGGACGGTGGTGCATCGTTCCAAAGCAGCGTAGTACCGGATCGCCTTGGTCTGAGTTCAGCCATGGTTAGCAATGGCCGGCTAATTGTCATCGGCCAGGGTGGCACCCGGGTTCGCGCCTATGGACACTAAGGTGAAAAACCAACCAGGCGACCAGGCAGAGCACCTGCATACCTTTCACCCTGGAGAAGAAGAGCGCTTTCTGGAGCGCACAATCTTTGCTAACCGTCCGTTGCTATTAGTTATATTCCTGCTTGCCACCGTTTTTTTCGCCTACCAGACGGCCGGCCTGCGCCCCGATGCCAGCTTTGAAAAAATGATCCCTATGGAGCATCCATTCATAAAATCCTTTATGAAGCATAGAGCCGATCTCGGCGCGGGAGGCTCAACCATACAGGTCGCGGTAGAACATGTTTCAGGAGACATCTTCGATGCGCAGTATCTGGACTTATTGCAGAAAATCAATGACGAAGTTTTTTACCTGCCAGGAGTAGACCGCAACAGAATGCGCTCGTTGTGGACACCAAATGTTCGCTGGATCGAAGTCACTGAGTTGGGCTTTGAAGGTGACAAAGTTATCGATTCTGACTACGACGGCTCAGACCGAGCAATGGCGCAGCTGCGTCAGAATATCCTGCGTTCCGGTGAAGTCGGCAGACTGGTTGCCGACAACTACAATTCCAGCATCGTACAGGCACCGCTGATAGATCGCGACCCTACGACAGGTGAGCCTCTCAATTACTGGCAACTGTCCGAGTCACTGGAAAAAAATGTCAGGGCAAAATACGAAAACCTGTCTATAGACGATGATGGTAACCCCACGGTCAAAGTGCACATCATCGGCTTTGCTAAAATAATCGGTGACTTGCTCGATGGTATTCAGGCGATTTTCGTGTTCGCCATCATCACCCTGATTATCACCTCAGTGCTTCTTTTTCTGTATACCCGCAGCTTGAGCGGTACGCTGATGCCATTGCTGTGTTCACTTATCGCCGTGATCTGGCAGTTAGGTCTACTCACCACATTTGGCTATGGCCTCAACGCCTACTCTATCCTGATACCCTTCCTGGTGTTCGCCATTGGTGTTAGCCACGGCGTGCAAATCATAAATTCGATACTCGCACATAGTGCGGCCGGACAAGACAAGTTGAGCGCAGCCAAGCACGCATTCAGGTCACTGTATGTTCCCGGCATGACGGCCCTTATTTCCGATGCCATCGGCTTTATTACCATGGTGCTAATCCCGATACAGGTCATCAAGGATCTGGGCATTGCCGCCAGTGTCGGAGTTGCCGTCATCGTATTGACCAACTTGGTACTGCTACCGGTTCTTATGTCGTATTTTGGCATTAGTGAAAAAGCCGCCAAACAATTGCGCAGTCGTCGCGAAGGCAAATCACGGACTTACTCCTGGCGAGTGTTGTCCAATTTCGCTAACGGCAAAGTCGCTGCGGTGTCGGTCATCATCGCTACTATCGGATTTGCTGTGGGTATTTACGGAGGTAAAAACCTGCAAATTGGCGACCTGGACCCGGGCGCCCCCGAACTGCGACCGGACTCACGCTATAACCTGGACAATCAGTTTATTACTGATAACTACGCTACCAGCTCTGACATCATGGTCATCATGGTCGAAACCGCGCCGCAGGAATGCACGGACTATAATAACCTGGATGCAGTGGATCGCTTCACCTGGCATATGGAAAACCTGCCAGGCGTAGATTCAGCGATCGCCGCCACCCACATTTCAAAACTTGTAGCAGCTGGCTATAACGAGGGCAATCTCAAGTGGGCCACCATCAGCCGCAACCAGCGACTACTGGGTAGCACCTTTAACCAGATGCCCGCTGCGTTAATGAACAACACCTGCAGCCTGCTACCAGTAGCACTGTTTCTGAGCGACCACAAAGCGGAAACCCTGCAATCGGTGGTCGACGCTGCGCAACAATTCGCTACCGAAAACGACCAGGAGAATATCCATTTCGTTCTCGCGGCCGGTAATGCCGGTATCGAAGCCGCCACCAACCAGGAAATCGCCCGGGCACAGACTCGCATGATGTTGTTGATCTACGGCGTGGTCAGCGTACTGGTGTTTATCAGTTTCGCCTCCTGGCAAGCAGTGCTATGCATTGTGGTGCCGCTGGCGCTAACATCGTTTCTATGCCAGGCACTTATGGCCTACCTGGAGATTGGCGTGAAAGTCGCCACTTTGCCCGTGATCGCATTAGGTGTCGGCGTTGGAGTGGACTATGGCATTTATATTTATAGCAAGCTCGCCTACTTCCTGCGCCGCGGCTTGAGCATTCAAGACGCTTATTACCAAACTCTGACCACAACAGGTGAGGCGGTGAGCCTTACTGGCGCCATGCTGGCAGTCGGCGTGGCCACCTGGATCTGGTCGCCGATTAAATTCCAGGCGGACATGGGCATGCTGCTCACCTTCATGTTCTCACTGAACATGGTGGGCGCTCTATGGTTGTTACCAGCGCTGGCTCACTATCTGATAAAACCCGAGAAATTGGTGGCACAGGAAAGACTACGTAAAGCCAGGCTGGCCAGCGCATAAAGTGTTGGCAGCAAAAATCCATATTTTCAACCGCTGAGACTGGATGGAAAAAAAGATGAATCGACTAATACAATCACAGTACAAATTGCTAACCAAAGCCGTGGCCACAGCAAGCCTGATAGTAACAGCCAATGCCGCTCAGGCACTGTCATTCGAATTCGGAGATGGCGGCGAATGGGAGCTCGATTGGGATACAAATTTATCTTACTCCGCGCAGTGGCGCGTGGCAAAGCAGGATGATGACATGTTCGAGTACAAAGATACCGGTGATCTTATCGCTGATAGCGAAAGATATTCCCTATTGATCAGTGGTAACGACGGCAGCAATAATTTTAGCCGCAGCCTGGTACAGAACAAGGTTTCTTTTGTATCGGAGATAAACATGGCATGGCGCAACTACGGCTTTTTTCTCCGTGGCCGGGGCTACTATGACGACGTCTACGACTCCGACACCGACCAAAGCGAGGAAGACTTCCTCACCTATAACTCCGGAGAACTTTTCGGTGGCGATGCCGGGTTCCAGGAGTTTCCCGACGGTACAGTAGACGCACACAAAGATCGGCTGGAAATGCTGGATTACTTCCTGTTCGCCAGCGGTCAACTTCCCGGTGAACGCCTGTTCGATATCAGGCTGGGGAGCCAGGTTATTAACTGGGGGGAGGCGACTTTTTCCCCTGGCATTAATGGTCTGCAAAACCGGGCCGATCTGATTGCTCGCAATACTCCGGGAGTGGAGGTAAAGGAGATACTGTTACCCACCGGCGCAATTTATGCCCAAGTTGACCTCGTACCCAATATTACCTTTGAGGCGTATTACCAATACGAGTGGCGTAAGACGGAACTCAACGGGGTGGGCAGTTTTTTCAGCGACAGAGATTTCCTCGGGCCAGGTGCTGAGAATTTTCTGGTCAGCATCGGTGGTGCCCCGCCCATTGGCGTGCGCAAGCTGGACGAGGAAAAAGCGTCTGACGACGGCCAGTGGGGTGCCGCCGTGCACTGGTTAACCGAGGGGGGCACTGATTTTGGTTTTTACTACGTTAATGCCCATAACAAGGCTCCAGCCTACCAGGTAGACTTTCCTGTTGGCTACACTATCAAGTACTTCGAGGACATCCAGGGTTACGCCGCGAGCTTTACCACGGTATGGGGAATCACCAATGTCCAGGGCGAAATTTCCTATAAAGCTGATGTGCCCGTTGTTCTGAAAAACGGCGACGCGGTAAAAGGAGATCTGATTTCGGGACAACTCGGTGGCTCCTATGTACTGGAACCAACCATGCTGTGGGATGATGCCAGCCTGACCTTCGAACTGGCAGGCGTCAGCATAGATTCACACGATAGCGCGGAGCTGCGCTATGACGACCATGCCGCTGCAGCCTACCTGCGACTGGAACTGGCCTACCTGAACGTATTGTCCGGGCTTGACCTGAAAGTGCCCATTTTTTTGCAGCGCGGTTTGGACGGCAACGTCCTGGAAAGCGAAATGGTGGAAGACGCCACCGCGTTCAATATTACCCTGGTTGGCATCTACCTGAATAACTTCACCACACAGCTTGGCTATACTAATTTCTTTGATGGCGGCGACAATTACCTGATTACCGACCGTGACAATGTATCGCTCAGCCTTTCCTATAGCTTCTGAATTTTCAATGAGAGGATTATTGATCATGCGCATAGCAAACAACACCGCCCTGGCGCTGGTACTGTCGATCTTGTCCACAGTGACCATGGCAAAAATGTCGTCGGAGGATGTCGCTCGCCTGGGTAAAGACCTCAACCCCATGGGCGGCATCAAGGCGGGTAGTGATGACGGTCTGCTCCCTGAGTGGACTGGCGCCACAGTGGGACGGCCCGAAGGCTTGCAGTGGGACGGTCCCGGCACGCCCTACCCCAGCCCCTGGCCCGATGAGAAGCCCCTGTTCGTCATCACCGCGCAGAATATGGAACAATACCGCAGCCGTCTTAGTCCCGGGCAAATCGCCATGTTTAAAACGTATGGCGAGACCTTCAGGATACCGGTCTATACAGGTCATCGCGATTTCGCCTACTATCAGGCCTACTACGATAAAGTCATGTATAACGCAGTGCACAGTGAGCTGTATAACGATGGCGAGGGCATCAAGGGATATATTGGGGGGGCAGCTTTCCCCGTGCCGGGCACAGGGCCGGAAGCCGTTTGGCTGACCCGCTCCACTGGTGCTTATGCTACCCGCGACGGGGAGTACAGCGACATCGCTGTATTTCCCAACGGTACGCAATCTGTGCGGCGCTCCAAGTTTATTCAGGAATCGCCTTACGCCAACCGCAACAACCCGCTGACGGCTGAGTTCGAATACCCCAATCTTGGCAAGTATGGCGGTTATATCATGACCTATGTAACGGAACCGGCGCGCGACAAGGGCCTGATTACTTCTATATTTGAACCCTATGATTACTCGGAGAACGCCAGAGAAGTGTGGCGTTACCTGCCCGGATCAAGACGGGTACGACGAGCGCCTACTGTGGGATTTGACACACCCGATGGACCGGGCGGCCTGAAAACAGTGGATGAAGTACGCGGCTTTAACGGTTCCATGGAACGCTTCGAGTGGCAGCTTGTCGGCCGTCAGGAAATGTTCATTCCTTACCACAATTACACGTTTGACGACCCTACGCTGAGCTACAAAGATTTACTTACCAAATTCCATGCCAACCCCGACTACATGCGTTATGAACTCAAACGAGTGTGGGTCGTCGAGGGGACCCTCCGGGAGGGGCAGCGCCATATCTATGGTAAGCGTCGTTTGTATATTGACGAAGATACCGGGCTCACTGCGATTAACGAAAACTACGACGGACGCGGAGAACTGTGGAAGGTTGTCTTGTTTAACAATATCTATGATTACAATGGCGAGGCCTACGTGCGCAGGGTACAGATGTATCACGACCTGCGCGCCGGCGCCTATATTGCTGAGCGCCTGATCAACGACAGTAAGCCGATGCTATATGACATTAACCCGGAGAAAGGTCCCAGCCACTTCTCGCCCACCAATGTGCGTAAGTTAGGCAGGCGTTAAATTGTATATCGGTTAAAGGGCCCTACCGGGGTCCTTATTCAGTAGCTATTGTCTAGGCTGAGAGGTGCATAGCCGATAGGCCTTCCCACAATAACTTGGCGCCCACTACAACCAGAAAAAAACTGATCACTGAGTAGTACACTCCTGCTTC
>JBALVO010000048.1:22893-27275 GCA_036961445.1 Halioglobus sp. | reverse complement strand
TGGTTGAGGTGTCACCGCCTTATGATACAAGCGGCAACACATCCCTGCTGGCGGCGAATCTTATTTTCGAAATGCTCTGCGCCTTTCCAGGCTGTCAGCGACGAGGATGAGGGCAAACTGCGCCTGGTGGCGCCAGGAAGCCACTGGTTAAGACGCCCCCTAAGGCCCACATCATGCCAAATGAACAGCCAGCATAACGCACAACACGATATTGCTCAGCAGCGCTATCACGTAAAAGTAACTCCTTGGACTAGGGTTCTTCTCTGTACCAATGAGGTAGTAGAGCACCATGTGAATAATCCGCGCAACCGCATATACCCAGACCAGCACACCTAGCCAATAGGCATCCATGCCCGCAAACATGGCAAGGATCGCAGTTCCCAGCATCAGCGGCATATTTTCAAGTGTGTTCTGGAAGGTTCGATGGCTGCGAAAGACAAAGGAGTTATGCCCCAGATCTGTATCGACTTGCCCGGGAACATAGACTGACTGCTTGCGATGCGCAGCAGTAGCAATGATTGTTTGCAGCAAGGCAGTCGTTAAAAGCAACCACAGCCCCCAGATTGCCACTGCGTACTGTGTTTGTGTCGTCAAAACGTCAAGCATAAGAACCTCATTGATCAGTCAATATTAAATTGTGCGCAATCTTAATTGAATTCAACGACTCTAGCAAGTATATTGCGCACAATATAAATGGCTACCTACAGACCCGCCCATGGACCTGCAACTCGACAAACAAATATGCTTCTCTTTATATAGCGCCAGCAATGCGATTACACGCATGTACCGTCCCCTGCTTGCTAAACTCGATCTGACCTACCTGCAATACATGGTCATGATAGTGTTGTGGGAGCGCAACACCCTGAATGTAAAAGAACTGGGAGAATACCTGCGGCTGGACTCCGGCACTTTAACGCCATTGCTCAAACGTCTGGAGAACAAGCAGCTAGTTGCGCGCAAACGCAGTAGCATCGATGAGAGAGTTCGCCAAATCAGCCTAACCAAGAGCGGTGCGGCCCTGCAGCAGCAAGCAAAATCAATACCCGAAGCGCTTGCCTGCAGTCTGGGCCTCCCCAAATCGGACGCTCTGGAGATAAAACGCTTGTGTGACAAGTTACTCAGAGCATCACAGCAGACGGGTTAACTCGCTCGATTTGACGTTATTAGCGAATGAGGTATTCCACCGGGTCAGGAAGCTATATAATTACTGCCCACGCGCCCGTAGCTCAGCTGGATAGAGTAACTGGCTTCGAACCAGTTGGTCGGGAGTTCGAATCTCTCCGGGCGCGCCAACTCAATTCCACCTTATACACACCTCCACAATCTCTTGATGGGTTTGTGACGGCACCAATCAAGCACTGCCGAAACAGTGTCTGCTCATGCCTAGTTGAACGCGTAGCGTACCGGCATCGATTTAAGACCACCCACAAAAATCGCTTGCACCCACTGTGGGTCCGCCGCCATTTCAATGTGCTGCAAGCGCGGCAGCAACTCTCGAAAGAACATTTCCACCTCGAGTATCGCCAAATGCTGGCCCAGGCACATGTGGCCGCCGTAGCCAAAGGCTAATTGACTGCGGTTGTCGCGCTCGATATTGAAGACATCCGGGTTATCGATGGCATCCTTATCGCGATTGGCCGACGGATACCACAAACAAAGATTCTCACCGGCTTTGAGGGTTTTACCCCCCATTTTTACGTCTTCTGTCGTGGTGCGCATCATA
Organism: Halioglobus sp.; assembly: GCA_036961445.1. GTDB lineage: Bacteria > Pseudomonadota > Gammaproteobacteria > Pseudomonadales > Halieaceae > JBALVO01. The sequence continues at coordinate 25,552 of JBALVO010000048.1, read as the reverse complement.
TGCCGCACCGGGGATACCCAGCGAATCATTTCCCTGGCGGCCTGCTTTGCCAAATCAGGATTGGCACTGAGCAGCGCTAACTGTTCCGGATGCTCCAACAGGGCCTTCATGCCACCGCTTATAATGGCGGAAGTCGTATCGTGGCCTGCGGTCGCAGTGATAATGAAGTAACTGATCTGGTCCAGTACTTCCATAGGCTCACCGTCAACCAGAGCATTGGCGAGCAGTGACGCCAGGTCATCTGTAGGGTTTTTCTTGCGCTCCTCTACCACACCGGTAAAGTAGTTGAAAAAGTCCATTAAGACACCAAGGCCATCCCCTACCTCATCACCGCGTGACTGATTGGGGTCCTGCCCGCCGAATAATTCCTGGGTGAGCTTGAGCATCATCGGTTCTTCTTCGGGTGCAACACCAATAATCGACATAATGACCCGCAGGGGGTAGAGCATTGCGATGTCTTTCACAAAATCACACTCTCCCCCCATATCTTCCATTTTATCCACATAGCTTTTTGCTATCGCCTGGACGTCAACTGTAAGCTTGCTGACAGGGCCAGGCTTAAACCAGTCCCGGGTAACGTTGCGCAATTTCCGGTGCTTGGGATTATCCATATGAATCAGGGTTTCCAGGCCGTTGCGTGTACCAAACTTCTCCAGCAGTGCCTGTTCAAACTCCCGGTTTACCAATACGGTGCGCGGATTGTTGAGAAATGCGGCGTTGTTCTGACTAATAAACTTGATATCCTGGTGCCTGGTAATAGCCCAAAACGGCTCAAAATCCGCGTGTTCGACAAGACTCACCGGGTCATGCTCGCGCAAGTGCCGAAACAACTCGTACATAGTGTTCTCGCCGCCCATGATTTGAGGGTCTAGCAACTCCTGGTTTCGGTTCATAGCTAATCTCATCGCCTGCAAAATGGGCAGTGTAACGGGTGGACAGGCTGTCGCCTATATCGCGGCTGGCCAAGGCCAGTAACAACCTGAAATTGGCCATAAATGACCAAGGCTGAGCGTTGGGTTTTTCATCATACTTTTCACCCGATGGTTCTGATATACCACTCCTGGCGCTATACTGGCCTCCACTTCCCCATACTGATTAACGGACCAAGACTATGCGAATATTGATTGCACTGACCTCTCACGATCGTCTCGGCGACACCGGGCGAAAAACCGGCTTTTGGCTGGAAGAGTTTGCCGCGCCTTACTACTGCCTGAGCGACGCCGGTGTTGATTTAACACTGGCATCCCCCGCCGGTGGACAGCCACCACTGGATCCGGTTAGTAACGAGCCCGGTGCGCAGACCGACGCGACCCGCAGATTTGACAATGACCCCCAGGCTCAGGCGGCATTAGCGGCCACCGTTAAGCTCGACCAGGTCACAGCCAACGACTACGACGCTGTATTTTACCCTGGGGGCCATGGTCCACTATGGGACCTTGCCGATAATGACGATTCTATTACACTCATCGAGAGTTTTTTGGCAGGCAATAAACCGGTTGCTGCAGTCTGCCATGCCCCGGCGGTACTGGTGAACGCCAAAAGTGCATCAGGCCAGCCGCTGGTCCAGAGCAAGCGTGTAACCGGATTTAGCAATGATGAAGAGGCAGCCGTTGGACTCACTGACATTGTGCCCTTCCTGCTGGAAGAACGGCTTATTGCGCTAGGCGGCTACTATGAAAAAGGGCCCGACTGGAGCCCGCATGTGGTCGTCGATGGCCTGCTAATTACGGGGCAAAACCCCGCCTCATCCACTGCCGTTGCTGAGGCCTTACTGGCACTGTTGCAAGACCAGGCTTAGTGACACTGAAGAGTGATCGCACGGATATACCTCTATACCCGCCGATCACTCGCGCCGGTTGCGCCCTAGGGCTTGCGGAATTTTAGCGACCAACGGTCAGTGTTACCGGTGACAGTTTTGCGGCCCACTTCGTAAATTAACTCATCGTCTGCCCGATAATGCAGATCGGAGTAATCGACGAACTCGAAACCGGCTGCCTGTATTTCCTTAATAGCCTGCACAGGGTCCAGACGCCGACGGTTCTCGCTGTTGGAAGGTTGCATGTGTCGGGCAGTATGATCTACCAAGGCATAGGTACCGCCTGATTTGAGGGCCTTGAATACCGAGTTGTTCAAGGCATTGCGAGATGGCTCGTCAAAATTATGGTAGTTACGAAAGGTGAATACCATGTCAACGTTCTTCACACCCAGGTCAGTATTGCTCGCCCGGTAGAGACGCGCGCCTTCGGGGCGGCCAATTTCTGCGTCCTCGGCAATGACCTGCATTTTTTCAAAACCCGGCTTTCCCGCCAGAGCACTCTGGGCACGCTTGGTACCGTATGCTATATAAAACTCACCCTTATCGGCCATAACCGGCGCCAGTAATTTTGTGTACCAACCGCCTCCGGGAAGTAGCTCCACCACTTTCATATCATCGCGCAGCCCAAAGAATTCAAGCGTTTCAATCGGTTTGCGATTGCGGTCTCGGTCGGTTTCCTGCGTGGTTCTGATATCAGCCGCCATCGCGGTTTCCAGTTTTCCCTTAACCGCATCGTAGTCTGCGCCAAAAGCTGGCGACAAAGGGAGTGCGGTGAGAATCAGTGTTAATGCAACTACAAAAATATTTCCGTTCATGTTCTACCCCAAATGATAAAGTCTGTGC
>JBALVO010000048.1:0-22793 GCA_036961445.1 Halioglobus sp. | reverse complement strand
TGCAACTACAAAAATATTTCCGTTCATGTTCTACCCCAAATGATAAAGTCTGTGCAACAAAGGTGCCTAGTATAGACGGCTAATCGAGTAGTAAGTGCAATTTACAGAGAGACATTTTTTGATTATTTCTCGTTAGCAGGCATCGGTGGCATCAAACGAGAGCCAGGAGTCGGCGATTGCTCAATTTACGCGGTGGCAATTTTTTTAATCACTTCCTCTAACTGTTCTGCGGCTTGGTCAAACTCATACTGCCCGATAAGCTGCTCCAGGACTTCCAGCATCTGGTTTATGGGCGTTCCGTGCACCTGCATGCGAATACTATCTAATACATCCTCAGCATCGGTATCGTTTTGTTCGAGCATGTTATGCAGCTGTTGCAGCTGTTCGCCGATATCGCCTGGAATGTTGCCCACTGCGTTGCCGCGCACTGTGGCATCCTCGTCAGAAAGTGATCGAATTGCATCCAGTACCTGACTCAAGTCCTCCTCTGCCTGTTTGATGAGTAGCGCGGGCAACACCACGGGGTTTTGTGACAATGCAGCCTCAAGCGTCGTTGCTGTTTCCTGCAAAGCTTCAGCACCTATATTAGCGGCCACGCCCTTGAGTGTGTGCGCCAGCCTTATCATAGTCTCGCTATCGCGTATGGAAAATGCGGCTTTAATCTGCTGTATCACATCTGCATTATTGTCAACAAAGGTAACTAGCAGCTTGCGATAGAATTTAATATTTCCCCCGACCCGGGAGACACCAGTGGCAGTGTTAATACCTGGCAGTTCAGGCAATGTGCACTCCGACTCCTCGGCGGCGTGCCCTGGCAGGGAATGCAATTCCGATAGATTACGCTCTTTGTGTTCGACCCACTGCAACAAGGCGCTGAACAGAGCCCGGGGGTTAATTGGCTTGGCAATATGGTCGTTCATACCTGCCGCCAGTGCTTTTTCCCTGTCTTCAACCGTGGCATTAGCCGTCATCGCAAGCACCGACAAGCCGTCAAAGCGCGTTTGCTCGCGGATTTTTCTGGTAGCGGTAAAGCCATCCATCACCGGCATCTGTACATCCATCAGCACGCAGTCATAGGCTTTGATATCAAGCATGTCCAGCGCTTCCTGACCGTGATTGGCGATGTCCACACGAAAACCTGCCTGCTGCAGTAACTCCTGCGCCACTTGCTGATTAATCTCGTTGTCCTCAACCACCAGGAGCTCAGCGCCCTGTATGGGTCGCAACTCTCCATTTTCGAGCGTTCGAGAGGCCCTTTGCAATCTGGAGCCACGCCCGGCATTAAGACCAAAGACCGTGGCAATCGCATCGAACAACACCGATGAACTAACGGGCTTGGCCAAAAACTGATCGATGTACTCTCCGCCAGGCCTACTGGACATATCGCCTGAACTGAACCCCGAAACCATGATGATCCGCGGGTCAACCCTCAGGTTCAGTTTGGTTTTGATTTTTTCAGCGAGCTCCAGCCCTGTCATTCCAGGCATCAGCCAGTCCAGGACGACCAGATCGTAGGGCTCATCCGCTGCCTCGATTAACTTTATCGCCTCCTCTCCATTGACCGCCTCATCGACCTCGAATGAAAAGGCTCGCAGGTAAGTCGCCAAAACCTCTCGTGCAGTTTCGTTATCATCTACAGCGACAATACGTATACCCTGCAGATCAGGCACAGCAGCAAAGGATTTGTCTGGAGCATCTTTGCCAACATCCAGGGCGACGGTAAAACGAAAGGTACTGCCAACACCCGGTTCGCTATGCACGTCTATTTCGCCACCCATGGCTTCAACCAGCTGTTTTGATATGGCCAAGCCCAGACCGGTGCCTCCGTATTTCCGGGTAGTAGAAATATCCGCCTGGGAAAATGACTGGAACAATTTACCCTGTTGCTCAGGGGTCATACCTATACCGGTATCAGTGACGGCCACCTGCACTGTGGCTTGACCGTCCTGCCGTTCCAGCAAAGATACATCTACCACTATTTCACCCTCTTCGGTGAACTTGATCGCGTTGTTAGTGAGGTTGATAAGAATCTGACCCAGTCTCAGGGGATCCCCAACAAGCACCATGGGCACTGCCGGATCGCGGCGAAAAATAAGTTCCAGCCCTTTCTCCTGGGTTTTGACATTGGCGACCGTAGCCAAATTCTCCAGGACATGGTCAATATCGAAATCGATGGCCTCCATATCGAGTTTTCCAGCCTCGATTTTGGAGAAATCCAGAATATCGTTGATGATACCTAATAGAGCTATAGCTGAGCCGTGAACCTTGGAAAGATAGTCCTGCTGCTTATCTGTGAGCTCGGTACGCAGGCACAGATCACTGAGACCTATGATGGCATTCATCGGCGTGCGAATTTCATGGCTCATATTGGCCAGGAAGTCGCCCTTGGCCTTATTAGCCGCGTCGGCCTGCTGAATTGCTTTTTCAAGTTGCACTGTACGTTGGGCCACCGTAGCCTCCAACTCAGCACTGTGTCGTTCCAGGTCGCGATTCTTTTGCTCGATTTCTGCGATTAGTTCCTCTCGCGACAAATTCTGAATACGCGCTCGCTGCTGCGCAATAAATGCGTCCGTCGCTTCGAACGCCAAATCAGGCAGCCACTTAAGCGCGCGCAGGCATGAAAAACCATCACGTACACTGGCTTGGCTGAAGCAGTCAAAGAAACCTGCCAGTCGGGCCATAGGCGGAGGTTCATAGCGGCACTCGAAATCCAGAACCAACTGTGGCGGCGATAACTCCATGGCCAGGGCAACGGTTATCATCGGCTCTGCAGTATGGCTACGTAGCTCCCGAGCGGCCTCAGATACAGCGGTCGCCAGTCGCGTTGTTTCAATAGCATCGTAACCCAGAGCTTGCGCGAGACCGCGAATCTTGTTGCGCGCATCATACACAGCCGTGCGGTGTTGCAGACAAATCTGTCCGAGTATGATCACGGACAGTACCTCACCGCGATACAGGCCGCGTCATCGTGATCCTTGCCAAAGCGCTGAACGACATTCGCCACGACTTGCGCCGGGGCGTGAAGTAACAGACCAGGGTATTGCTGGGTGGTAAAACGATCGCTCACACCGTCGGTATACAGCACGATCAGGTCGTCAGGCTCCAGTTGCGCGTTCTGCGGCCTGGGAGTCCGCATATTCTGGCCCAGCACACCATCTTGTGAGACAAAACGCGTTTCTGTATTACCAAAAATTCGCACGGACGTATTGCCAATACCGGCATAATCCAGACGTCCAGCCGCTGAGTCTATGGCGCACAAGCCGACCGCTGCTCCACGGGAGCCTTGCAAGTGCTGGTGCAGACCGGCAAGGATACCGGTTATATCGCAGCAGCAGTAACGCTTGAGATAGGCCTCAATGACATGCGTCAGCTCATTAGCTTCCGGGCCATGACCCAGCACATCCACTATAGCCACAAACAAGCCCTGCTCCAGCGACTCAATAACCACCGTGTCGCCGCTCACGCGCTCACCCAGGCACGGCCGGATCATACTCGAGGTTTGGAGCACCTCCTGCACTATCAACTCCATTTACGTGCCATCACCCGGGTGCCCTCCCCGGGCGTCGACTGCAAAGAAAACTCATCCATCATACGTTGCACCCCAGGCAGGCCCAGCCCCAGCGTATTTCCGGAACTGAAATGATCAAGCATGGCCGCCTCGCAGTCTGCTATACCGGGCCCCTGGTCAGTGACTTCGATTTCTATGCCGCGCCCCGAAATTCCCTTTACCTGGCGCAAAATGATCTCTCCAGAACCGGCGTACTTCAGGATATTGCGCACCAGTTCCGATACAGCTGTGGCAACCATACAGCTAGGCGTCTCGCCCATACCTGCTTTACGACAATACAAAGTGGTTTCCAGTACTGTTCGACTAGCATCCATTTCGGTACGTATTATCCGATGCAGTTCTACAGTCATTCTTGTCCGCCGACGCCAGGTGGAGCATCCTGCAAAAAAACTGGTGGATCACAGTCTTGTGCAGTCGCGACGTCATCGCGCGTTTCAGGCTCAACAAGCAGTGACTGTTCAAGCATTGCATAGGCCGCGTCCAGGTCGAAAGCAGCGCGCAGGCCGTCTACATCCGCTTCTGCTTCGATCAGGGCCGAAACAACCCCGGGCCTCATGCCCACGAGCACCGATTCAGCGCCCAGTATCTCGCTTGTGGTCATAATGCGGCGCAAGGCGGCAAACTCATGGGAATCAAGTGTTGCAAGGCCGGAAATATCAAGGATCACGCCTCGTGAACCCGTGTCATGAACTCGTTGCAACAGATCTTCTCGAAAACGAACAAGCACGTCATCATCCAGATCGACCTGAATGGAGGCAACGACCACTTCACGACTCACCTGAATGGCCACACGCGGAACATCAGCGGCCACAGTTATTTCGCGGCTATCGTTAACATTCGTGTATTCAATGCGACTCATGCGGGTCTCTTGGCGAGCTTTATACTACAATGATACGCTAAACCGATATCAGGTTCACGGAGCAAACCGAATGAAAGAAGTTCAAACCACGAGTGTACCCCCTGGCGATCTATTTGCCATCTATCAGGCGCTTGATCGCATACAGGCGATCATCGAATTCGACCTCGACGGAACCGTACTATCAGCGAACCAGAACTTTCTTGATATCTTCGACTATGACCTGAACGAGGTCGTGGGCCAGCATCACAAAATGTTCTGTGATGCTGAGTATGTCATGTCCGACGCGTACACCGAATTCTGGAACTGCCTGAGCAACGGCGAATGTAATGCGGCGGAGTTCAAAAGACTGGCCAAGGGTGGTCGAGAGGTTTGGCTGCAAGCATCGTATAACCCGGTCTTTGACGATAAGGGCAAGTTACTGCGAGTGGTCAAATTCGCTACCGACATTACGGCAGCAAAGCTTCAACTGGTGGAATATGAGGGCAAGATCCGCGCCATTGATAGGGCTCAGGCAGTGATTGAATTCAAGCTGGACGGCACCGTCATTACCGCCAACGAGAACTTCCTGAAGATTTTCGGCTACCGTCTCGACGATGTCATTGGTAAACATCACCGCATGTTCTGTGATCCTGGCTATGCTGAGTCATTAGATTATTCCCAGTTCTGGCAGAAGCTGGCGCGTGGCGAGTACCAGGCTGACGAGTTTAAACGGATAAACAAAACCGGTAGTGAAGTGTGGTTACAAGCCTCCTATAATCCGATTTTTGACATAGAGGGAAGGCCTCTGAAGGTTGTTAAGTTCGCATCGGACATCACTATGGAGGTGCAAAGACGCAGTCTCGCACTGCTTGAGATGTCTACTCCGGTTACTAAAATTTGGGACGGGGTGCTGTTCGCGCCCATTGTGGGAATTGTCGATTCGAAGCGATCTGTGGATATCATGGACAAGGCCCTGTCCAGCATCGCCGACACTCGCGCAAGCACGCTGCTGCTGGACATCGGCGGCGTCGCTGTGGTCGATACTGCAGTGGCAAATCATCTGATAAAAATTGCCAAGGCGGCCGTACTAATGGGCTGTAAAACCATTATTTCAGGTATTTCGCCGTCTATCGCCCAGACGATCGCGGAACTGGGTATCGACCTGGGAACGATTCAAACGACTTCCACCATCGAGTCTGCTCTGCGCGACGCCATTACCCGTCCCGGCGCATGAGGGTACAAAATAGTGGAGTTATCGAAAAACTCATGCCAGGTCTGGCACCCAAACGCGTACTCGATCCAATTACAAATAAGACAATAGGACTGCTCCCTTGACGGTAAAACACCTGGACACAAATGAGCTGCTAGCAGGCTTTGAGCACATCAAAGCCTCCCCTCGCGATTCCGGCACCGTAGGCATGATCGTGCGCCGCCCTGCGACTGACCAGCGTGAGGAGTTAAATAGCGGCCAACTTAGCACCGAGACCGGACTTGCTGGTGATAACTGGTTTAGCAAGGGCTGTCGCGGCACAAGTGATGGCGCCGCTCACCCTGACATGCAACTGAACATCATGAACGTACGTGCGATACAGCTGATTGCCGGGTCACGCGAGCGATGGTCCCTGGCCGGAGACCAGTTTTATGTAGATCTGGACCTAAGTGAAGAAAATCTGCCGCCGGGAACGCGCCTTGGAATCGGCACTGCTGAGATCGAAATTACCGCGGAGCCACATCTGGGCTGCAGCAAATTCACCGCTCGTTTCGGGCGCGATGCCATGCTATTTGTGAACTCTCAAGAAGGCAAAAAAATACGCTTGCGAGGAGTCAATGCGAAAGTAATTAGCGCGGGCAACGTAGGCTTAGGCGATACCATCGAACGTAAGTAAGTCGTTCAAAACTGCAGCTAAAAGCGGGCCCCACCAGGGGTAGCAGGAGCCCGACGTGACTATCGACCGGAACTGGCAAATTGCTCGTGACCGATCTGGCTTTCCGCCGCCTGCACTGCCTCGTCATAACACTGTTTGTTGCGAGACACCATCCGCAGGCCTCCAGCCGCATGTAGGCTTAAGGGGCCACATACGCTCTTTGCTGCAACGGAGATACGCCTTTGCAGGTTGGCCCTGCCTTCATCCGTGACAATGTCACTGGACAGATACTGTACCCGCACTGATCGTACTTCGGCGGTATCTGGCTGGACATACGTCTCCTCGAGTTGGCCCGCCGCTGCTGCATTCACAGAAAAACCAGCAATAAGACTAAAGGCGGTGGCTGACAAAACTTTGCTCAATGTAATGTTTTTCATGGTGGATCTCCCTACTGATTATGTTGCGGCGCGTTGCCGCCCGGCAGCCAGTTCAAACTGTTTTTACGCTGGCCTTGACACATACAATAGGAAAAAAAAGTGTTGCCGGAAAGAGCGTTTCGATAGGTTGCAGTAGGGTCTCGACGAGATGAGTTAATTGAGCGATGAGTGACTTTTATCCGATTGGGAATGTGAGCTAATCGCCCAGCAGGGATTTGATCCTGTGGCCATAACTACGACTGACCTTGATTTGTGCGTCACCTTCCAGCGTCAGCTGATATTCGCCATTTGCAGAGACCTGGGCAGCTGTAATGTAGTTGAGATTGACGATACTGGATCGATGCACTCGCAGAAAGACTTCTGGATTGAGTGCGCCTTCCAACTGTTTCATAGTGGTGCGCATAATATGTGTTTTACCGCTGGCATGGACACACATATAGTCCCCTGCCGCATCGATCCAACGGATATCGTCCATCCTCACGAACTGGAACTCGCTACCGTCCTTGATAGTAAGACGCTCGGGCCAGTGTGGTGACCGGGCTTGGGGTTGCTCGACTTGCGCTGCCACCGTGGCGCCTCCCATACCATCCATTAGCTGCATCAGCGTCTGTTTGGTGCGGCCCGAATCCTGTAGTGCATGACGCTCCAATGCCCTGCCAGCAGCCTCCCACAATCTGTCATCGTCAATCGGCTTGAGCACGTAGTCCACAGCGTGAACCTTGAAGGCTTCCACCGCATACTGGTCAAAGGCAGTAACAAAAATGATCATGGGCATCGTATCTGCCTGCAATTCACAGATCATTTCGAATCCGCTCATACCTGGCATCTGGATATCCAGAAATACCAGATCAGGGCCGTGCCGTGCGATGGATTGCAGTGCGTCCTGGGCATTGGCGCACTCGGCAATAACCTCTATATGAGGAATGTCCTGCAGGCGCAAAGCCAGGCCGCGACGGGCCAACCTTTCATCATCTACAATAATTGTTTTCAGCGTAGTCATTACTTAATAGGTGCCAACTCCAGGGGTATACGAATTGTAACGGTGAGCCCATGAGGGGCGGTAGTGCTCAACTCAAAAGATTGATTATTTACGTATATCTCCTGCAGGCGCTCTCGACAATTGGACAGACCAACGCCGCCCGACTTGGGCGGCAGTCCACTGGAAAGATCCAGCCCAGGCCCGTCGTCGGCCACGCAAAGCACCAACTCATTTCCCGACACCGCAGCGCAGACTGTAATGGACCCACCATTGATCGCCTGGGCTATAGCATATTTGATGCTGTTTTCTACCAGAGGCTGTAACAGCAAGCTGGGCATCAAAGCAGATTTCGCCTGTGGCTCAATATCAAAATGTAAGCGCAGGCGCTCATCAAATCGCACCTTCTCAATGTTGAGATATAGCTCCAGTGCTTCCACCTCCTCCAGAACAGTGACTTTTTCCATAGGGTCGTTATCCAGCGAAAACCTCAGAAAACGACTCAGACGGGTCACCATGGTATTGGCCAACTGGGTATCCTTATCCAGGATCAAGGTCGATATCGCGTTCAGCGTATTGAAAAGAAAATGCGGGTTAAGTTGGTAATGTAACATTTTCAACTGGGCTTCATGCGCCATGGAGGTCGCCGTTAGTCTGCGCCTTTGCTCTTCTTGCGCCATCATGTAGAACTTGATGCCGAAGTACAGGGCGCTCCACACAACCATAACCATAAATGCACTGGTAGTACCCTCGAAGTACTCCCAGAATTCCATATGAGGCTTTGCATCTTCGGCCATGGGGTCTTTAGGGAAAAGACTACGAAATACAATCACCCTAACAGCCATCCATGTCGCGCCCGCCACCAACGATCCGCCCAATACCGAAACAACTCGCCAACCTATAGCCGCAGACCAGGTTGCTCGATACAGCGCTCGCAGAATCAGCGTAATAAGCAGGCCGCCACTACTTACGATAGGCAGGTAAATGGCATAGGTGCCCACTTCCTTGCCCCAAACCAGCATGCCAAGATAGAACGTAATAGCCCAACTGCCCCAGCCCGCCAGTTGCAGTGCCCAAAATAGATAGCGCTTCTCTTCTAGAATTCGATGTATTTGCATTAGCCCATTATAGGGGCAATTGGGATAATTTGGCCGCAGTTCATCGCAGGTTCACTGCAGCTCATCGCAATTTGGGCAGCAATAATCGGTTTGATGGGGGATTTTCTCAAATTTGGTGGCCGCAAGGCCGCTCTGTTGTACCGGGCGGCACACAGCCGCTAATGACCAAATTGGTTAACCTGGCACCTGCAATCCCAGCAGCCCTGCCAGAACCTGCACATGCGCCAACGCCTCCACTCCGGCATCAGTCAAATAGCCGCCGTCATGCTGGCTAATGAGGCCCTTGGCAAAGAGATTGCCGCAAGCTTCTATCACTGCCGTGCGGGCGCTAGAATGAACTTTTATTCCGCTGCTTAATGTCGCACTATCAAACTGCAATAGCAGGTTTAATTCTTCTATAGTATTTGCGTTGAATGGCACCGGTATAATCTCTTATTTTGTACTAAAGCTGGGAGCATAGTGTACGTAATCGAAGCACGTTGCAACAATCTGCGGTTTTGTCACCGCAACAACTGGCTGTCAAGCCAGCAAGGATTCAGGTAATGAAAGCGGTGAAGCTATCGCGGGTACTGCACAAGTGGCTTGGACTGCTGATAGGACTGCAACTGCTGCTGTGGACCATAAGCGGTTTTTACATGGTGGCGGTACCGATCGAAGTGATACACGGCGACATGCTGATGCAAAATACAACAGCCGACAGTGCAATCAGCCTGACAAAGATCATACCAATTGACGTGATATTGCAGAAATACCCGGGCACCACCAGCCTGACGCTGACCGCGTTACTGGGAAAGGCCGTATATCGATTAGACAGCTCCGCTGACATACAACTTATCGATGCGCGCACAGGCGTCCTCCTGCCCCCTATGACAAAGCCTCACATTATGGCAATTGCCAGGGAACACTATGCCGGCGACAGCGCCATAGAAAAAGCCACACTTTTTACTGCAGATCCGCCAGCAGAAGTCCGCTTTCTACAAACCGCTGCCTGGCGCGTGGACTTTGCCGATAACTGGGGCACCAGCTTCTACATAGATGCCCAATCCGGAAAATTTATTACGCGTCGACATACCTTATGGCGCGCATTCGATTTTCTGTGGATGTTGCACATAATGGATTACGAAACGCGAGACAACATTAACAACCCGCTGCTGGTGACCGCCGCCATATTGGGCCTATTGTTTTTTCTGACCGGGGCATGGGTACTGTATTTCAGTCTCGGCCTCGCGCGCCGGAGAATCCGATAATGGCTGTCCGTCGCTCTACCCGTTTCCCATTTATGCGCAAACTCCACAAATGGCTGGCGCTGGCCATTGGCCTGCAGTTGCTGATCTGGTTATGCTCCGGAATGTTGATGAGCCTTATCGACCAGGATATTGCCGCGGGTAGTGCATCGCGAGCAAACCCTGCAAAAAGAAAGCCTCTGAGTGAATACGGCACGTTGTATGCACCGCATCTACTGACATTAGCTGCCCCGGAAATAGCACAACTGAGCCTGGACCAGCTGCTGGATAAACCCGTATACCGCATAGAAACTGCGGCACAGACTCTGCTGTACGATGCCAAAAGTGGTGCCGAAATAACCATCGATGCAGAATTCGCGCGCAACATAGCACGAGCAAGCTACAGCGGCAGCGGCCAACCCATTGAGCACAAATGGTTGCCGCAGGGCACCGCTGCGCTAGGCGGCATTGATGGTCCGCTTTGGGAAATAAAATTTAGCGATGCTCTGGGAACACGAGTATTTGTTGCCGCCGGTGATGGCCGCCTGATCGCACACGCCAATGATCGCAGCGAGCTCATGGACTTCCTGCTAATGCTGCATTTTATGGACTATCTTCAGCATGGCAGTTTTAACAACCCGCAAATCATCTTGTTCGGGTTTGCCACTTTGTGGCTGGCTATATCTGGGCTGCTTTTATTGTCGATTAGTTTTAGTCAAAGAGACGTCACCTGGCTTGTAGGCAGGCGTAACTGATGGTGCATGGACAGGATTTCGTCTATTAGTCTCGCGGCAAGGCGCGCGGTCATGCCGTCTCGATCCAGCACAGGCGCCAGTTCAGCAATGTCCGCCATTAACCACTGTACGCCAGCATCGCTGCAGTAACTGCTAATTTCGGTAAGGGTAGCCAATACCCAGTCTGGATCGATTCCCAGGGCGGCTGGCGCACTGACCCCAGGCGCTATTGCTGCCGGAAAAACGTCCATACAAGTGGTGACATACAGGTAATCCACTTTGTCGATAAAGCGCTGCACAAACGGTCCTGCGCCCCCGGCTTTACACGCTACGTCCAGCAAATAATCCACACCAAGACTGTTCGCCCTGGAAAATAGCGCTTTGGTGTTGGATGTGCGGGCTACGCCAAGACAGGCGTAGTGGAACTCATGGCCCTGGGCTTGGCAGTGCTCAGCTACCTGAAAAAAAGGCGTCCCTGAGCTGGCATCGGGTGCCGGTTGGCGTAAATCAAAGTGCGCATCAAAATTCAGGATACCCAGAGTTTTTCCCGGGGCATGAGCGTCCAGCCAATGTCGGCAACCAAGGTAACTCGCCCAGGCAATTTCATGTCCACCACCCAGACCAACTACAAAACGCTCACTGGCCAAAAGCTCCGCAACACGCCGCGCATACTCTTGCTGTCCCGCAGCGAGATCGCTGCCGACACGCACATCGCCAGCGTCATACAAGCCAACATCGTGATGCCATGCTTGATTGGCTAACGCCCGACGCAGCGCGGTTGGCCCCTCACAGGCACCAACTCTACCCTTATTCAATTGCACACCCCGATCCGAGGCAAAACCCAAAAGGGCCACCCCGGCGGCGGCGGCAGAGTCATGGCTCACCACCTGGTGCCAGCGATACCCTGCCACACCATCTTCTTCGTCTACTCTGCCGCTCCAGAGCTTTGGGTCAGCTGGAATGTACACAAACACCTCCCTGCCAAATTCTCGTAGGACGATGAAAGTTTATGCCATAGCTCAACTCACTGGGATGCCCGATATCCCAAAGCGCGATATCGGCATCCATTCCAGTGGCCAGCAAACCCTTGTTTGGCAATCCCAGCGCCAGGGCACCATTGCGTGTCGCACCGCGCAACGCTTCTTCTGGCGTTAAACCAAAGAGCACTGCAGCCTGATTCATTGCCACCAATAAAGAGGCAACAGGAGAAGTTCCAGGATTGAGATCGGTGGCCACGGCCATCGGTACTTTATGTTCACGCAGAGCGGCAACCGGCGGGCATTGCTGTTCGTTCAGAAAGTAAAATGCACCTGGCAGCAGCACCGCTATACAGCCCGCCTGCGCAACCGCTGCAATATCGACGGCGGCCAGATACTCGACGTGATCTACCGACAACGCTCCATAACGAGCCGCCAGGCGAGCGCCTTTTAAATCACTCAATTGTTCAACATGACCCTTTATCGGCAGGCCCACTGCCTGAGCCGCCTGAAATACGCGCTCACACTGAGCCGGAGTAAAGCCTATCCCTTCACAAAACACATCAACCGCGTCAGCAAGCCCGGAGTTAGCCACCGCCGGAATCATCTCTTCACATACCAGAGCGATATAGTCGTCGCGGGGATCGTCACCGGAAGAAGTGTAATCGGGTGGCAAAGCGTGCGCACCCAGAAACGTTGTACGCACAGCAACTGGCAACTCTTCTCCCAGGCGCCGTGCGACGCGCAGCATTTTCAATTCCTGCTCCAGATCCAGCCCGTAACCTGATTTGATTTCGATGGTGGTAACACCCTCTTCCAGCAAGCGTTCAGCACGTTTTCTGGCCTGGACAAATAACAGGTCCTCACTCGCCTGGCGAGTATCGCGCACGGTACTGACAATGCCTCCTCCCTTGCGCGAGATATCCTCGTAGGAATGGCCCTGTAGGCGCATCTCGAATTCACGCGCACGGTCGCCGCCATAAACCAGGTGAGTGTGACAATCTACCAAACCCGGGGTCGCCCAGGCACCGGCACAATCGTGGTACTGATCCGCTGCAAATTGTGGCAATTCGGATTCCGGACCTGCATACACAACGATCCCGTCACGCATGGCCAACGCCGCTTCGTCTATCGCACCAAACGGCACGCCAGAATCTAGCATGGTAGCCAGCCGCAGGTTGGTAAGTAGGTAATCGCAATGCTGTGACATTGATCAGTTCCAGATAATTTATCGAAGTCTACTTGTATATACAAGTATGTACAAGTAGACTTGCCGCCTTAACTCAGGAAATATGCCATGTCTTCCCCTCAATACGTGAGAATAAAAGAGGCACTGCGGACGAAAATTTCGCAGGGCATCCTCTCGCCAGGCGACCGTGTGTCCTCCGAGAATCAGTTGGCCGCCATGTTCTCGGTGAGCCGCATGACCGCAAGACGCGCACTACTGGAGCTGGAGGAAGATGGCGTATTGTTGCGCACACAGGGTTTGGGTAGTTTTGTTGCAGACACGCGCCCCATGAGCTCAATCACCCAGATACGCAATATTGCAGAAGAAATTGACCAGCGCGGCCATGAGCATAGTAGCCGAGTCTTGTTACACGCGCAGATCTCTGCAGACAGCAACTGTGCTATCAACCTCGGCCTAAAAACAGGCGACCACATATTCCATTCAGTGCTGCTGCACATGGAAGACGGCGAACCGATTCAACACGAGAGTCGCTACGTCAATCCCGCCATGGCACCGGACTATTTGGGACAGACGTTCATCGGCGAAACCCCCAGCGCCTATCTCTCCGCCGTCGCGCCACTGACCGAGGCGGACCAGAGCGTTGAGGCGATTATCGCAGCTGCTGATATTGTCAAAGCACTCAAAATACGCAAACAAGCACCCTGCCTGAGAATCACTCGCCGCACATTCTCTGATCGCGGCGCAGTCTCCCTGGCTATACTTATCCACCCCGGTGACCGCTACCGACTGGGCAGTCATATTAACTTTTAAGTGCAACCTGCAACAATAGACACAGGACCAACACTATGAATCGCAACGACCCCACCCGCGTTATCAAGGCCCCCACCGGCACCGTATTGAGCGCGAAAAGCTGGCTCACGGAAGCGCCCCTGCGCATGCTAATGAACAACCTCGATCCTGAAGTCGCCGAGCACCCCGAAAGCCTGGTGGTTTATGGTGGCATTGGTCGTGCGGCCAGAGACTGGGAAAGTTATGACACCATCGTGAGCGTTCTCAAACGCCTGGAGAACAACGAAACACTGCTGATTCAGTCCGGCAAGCCTGTTGGCGTATTTCCCACCCATGAAAATGCACCGCGGGTACTGCTTGCAAACTCCAACCTCGTTCCACACTGGGCCACCTGGGAGCACTTCAATGAACTCGATAAAAAAGGTCTGATGATGTACGGCCAGATGACTGCCGGGTCATGGATTTATATCGGTTCACAGGGCATCGTCCAGGGAACCTATGAAACTTTTATCAGCATTGCCAAGACACACTTTGACGGTGCAGCAAAAGGACGGTGGATACTGACCGGTGGACTCGGGGGCATGGGCGGGGCACAACCACTGGCCGCAACCATGGCGGGATTTTCCATGATCGCTGTCGAAGTGGATGAAAGCCGTATCGACTTTCGCCTGCAAACCGGCTATCTGGATAAAAAGGCCAACTCACTGGATGAAGCACTGGCAATGATCGAGCAATCAGACGAAGCCATATCTATCGGACTCCTGGGCAACGCTGCCGATGTCTTTCCCGCGCTCGCTGCAAGCGGTGTTACGCCAGATGTTGTTACTGACCAGACCAGCGCCCATGATCCACTGAACGGCTATCTACCGCGCGGCTGGACCATGGAACATGCCGCACAAATGCGTAAAAAGGACGAAGCTGCAGTGATTAATGCCGCGAAAGCCTCAATGGCCGTTCAGGTACAGGCCATGCTGGACCTGCAGTCCGCTGGAGCCGTCACGCTCGACTACGGCAACAACATTCGGCAGATGGCGCTGGAGGAAGGCGTACTTAACGCTTTCGATTTTCCAGGCTTTGTTCCAGCCTACATACGCCCCTTGTTCTGCGAAGGCATAGGCCCGTTTCGCTGGGTCGCGCTAAGCGGCGACCCCGAGGACATCTACAAAACAGATGCCAAGGTTAAGGAGCTTATCCCTGATAATCCGCAACTGCATAACTGGCTGGATATGGCGCGCGAACGCATCCAGTTCCAGGGTTTACCCGCGCGTATCTGCTGGGTCGGCGTTAAAGATCGTGCCCGACTCGGTCTGGCCTTTAACGAGATGGTGAAAAGTGGCGAACTCAAAGCACCCATTGTTATAGGACGTGACCACCTTGATTCGGGATCGGTAGCCTCACCCAACCGCGAGACAGAGAGCATGCTTGACGGTTCCGATGCTGTATCGGACTGGCCTTTGCTCAATGCGCTGCTCAATACTGCTGGAGGCGCAACCTGGGTCAGCCTGCACCACGGCGGCGGAGTCGGAATGGGGTTTAGTCAGCATTCAGGTGTGGTGATCGTATGCGACGGCACAGACGAGGCCGCGGTGCGCGTTGGCCGGGTCCTGCACAACGATCCAGCCACCGGTGTGATGCGACATGCCGATGCCGGCTACGAAATAGCAATTAACTGTGCAGAGAAAAACAACCTGGATTTGCCGATGATATCGCCTGACGGAGCCCGCAAGTAATGAACACAGAAACTTTTACCATTACACCGGGTGCGCTGGGCCTACAGGACCTGCGCCGGATTAATCTGAACCCGATACAGGTTAACCTCGATCCAGCATGTTTCGAACGCGTCGACGCGGCTGCCGCCGTAGTCGCTGAGGTAATCTCTCAGGGACACACAGTCTATGGCATCAATACCGGCTTCGGCCTGTTGGCCAACACCCGGATCAAGCCGGAAGAGCTGGAAACCTTACAACGCAGTATCGTGTTATCTCATGCTGCGGGCATTGGTAATTTTATGGATGCCAATACTGTGCGCCTGTTAATGGTACTCAAGATTAATTCTCTGGCCCGTGGCTACTCCGGTATCCGCCTTAGCGTGATCCAGAACCTTATCGCACTGGTCAATGCACAGGTTTATCCGGCTATTCCCAAAAAGGGCTCGGTCGGCGCATCCGGCGATCTGGCACCGCTGGCCCATATGAGTGCAGTGCTGCTGGGAGAAGGAGAAGCTTTTTTTGAAGGACAACGCATACCAGCCACGCAGGCCCTGGAGCTTGCAGGTCTACACGCTATTACCCTGGCGCCCAAAGAGGGGCTGG
Organism: Halioglobus sp.; assembly: GCA_036961445.1. Lineage (GTDB taxonomy): Bacteria > Pseudomonadota > Gammaproteobacteria > Pseudomonadales > Halieaceae > JBALVO01. The sequence continues at coordinate 6,767 of JBALVO010000048.1, read as the reverse complement.
CCTTGTTAAATGGCACCCAGGCGTCAACCGCATTTGCCTTACAGGGCTTATTCGCCGCAGAAAATGCCCTCAAGGCGGCTACGATTATCGGTGCTATGTCAGTAGAGGCTGCGCAGGGATCACGCGCGCCCTTTGACGCTCGTATTCACGCGGCTCGCGGTCACCAGTCGCAGATGGATATGGCGAGCGCCTACAGAGCATTACTGGGATCCGAGTCCGCCATCAGTCATTCTCATGAAGATTGCGAAAAGGTACAAGACCCCTACTCCCTGCGTTGCCAACCCCAGGTTATGGGCGCGTGCCTGCAGCAAATCCGCTGCACCGCCGAAACCCTCCTGACCGAAGCCAACGGGGTCTCGGACAACCCCCTGGTTTTTGCCGAATCCGGTGACATTCTTTCCGGTGGAAACTTCCATGCAGAACCGGTAGCGATCGCCGCGGACATTCTGGCTATCACTCTGGCCGAGATTGGTTCGCTGGCGGAACGCCGTATGGCATTGTTGATCGACTCCAACCTGAGTGGATTACCTCCATTTCTGGTAGACAACGGCGGTGTCAATTCCGGCTTTATGATCGCGCAGGTGACGGCGGCCGCACTGGCCAGCGAGAACAAGACCTATGCTCACCCGGCCTCCATAGACTCGCTGCCCACCTCCGCCAATCAGGAAGACCACGTATCAATGGCGACCTTTGCCGCCCGGCGACTTCAGGACATCTATGAAAATGTAGCCGGCATTCTCGCAATAGAATGGCTGTCTGCATCTCAGGGCATGGATTTTCGCCGTCCGCTAAAAAGCACACAAGCATTAGAAGCTGCCAAACAGGTGCTGCGCGACGAAGTGTCCTTTTACGACAAGGATCGCTACTTTGCGCCAGACATCGAGCGCGCCAACAAATTGATTATCGACGGCGCACTTTCCAGGCTATTACCCGAATCACAGCTGGGATTCTAAGTTGAACAATGCAATAGCAGGTAGCTACTGCAATTCAGCTTCAATCGCTCTGGACAGCACCGCTATTTTGTAGGGAAATAATTCAGCATCCATAACGCCATGTTTAATAGCAGGATCGCTCATCATAATGTCGTATGCCTCAGGTTGCGAAGCAGCCTGCAGGATCACTATCCCAAACGATGAATCATCTGTTGTTTGGGTGCGGCCAGCCAACAGCACAATAGACTCCGCGGCAAGCCGCTGCAGATAGGCAACATGATCCTGGAGGATACCCGACTCCCGGTCGGTGGGTCCCTCAGTTAGCATCTCCGCGCGCAGCGGCCGAATTGTGTAAATGTATTTATCGAGTTTCACTGATATACCTCTGTCTTCGGACTATCAAGATACGCCGCAGGACGCACTGTCTGAAAAATTCATGCTCATCACCAGCACATCGGTTCCTGCGTAATTTACTTGTTCTACCGGCTGAAAACCGAGCCGGGCATATATGCCGCCAGTCAGATCCATAGTTTGTAGATATAGCGTGCGGATACCCGCAGCGGCGGCCCTGCCCAGCACGTTCCGGACCAAAAGCGATCCGACACCCAGCCCACGTTCCTCACTGTGAATGTAAACCCCGCCGATCCAGTATTCATAGTCCGGATATATTTTCATTTCCCTAATCTTGAGCTCTGCTGCGCCAATCACATTACCGTCTTTCTTTGCCAGTACGATCAATGGGGCCGTTTCGCGACTGGACGCCAGAGAAACTTGTTTTATCACTTTCTCAATAGTCACCCCTGGAGATTCTGCACCCCACTCATCAAAATACCATCGAGCGACGGTCGTTGCTGCTGCGGGCTCATCGGCCAATAGTACGAAGTTCATAATTGCCATCCTCTAACAGGGGTCACCGAAACATCCGATAACCAAACAATAGTAGTCGAGCTTTGGGGAACCGCTAGCGGGTAACTCAAACAGGTCAAATAAATAGCCTATTACAGGCTTTAGTCGTACCTGAGAATGAGTAGCCCAGGGGTATCCGTCAATGCAATTAGCATTCGAAATGCTGCTATACTAGGGTCGCGCCACGGTCAGGGCAGAGTTTTCTATTTGCACCCGAATAGGTTTGACACGAAAGTGGGCCAGACTCACAAAGGTTACTTCACTTACAGGTAGAAAAATGCAATTAACCCCATTCCACATTGCTGTACAAGTTCGAAATATAGCCGAGGCCAGAAATTTCTATGGCGTCAAGATGGGACTTGCAGAGGGGCGAAGTTCTCAAAACTGGATTGACTTCAACATGTTTGGTCATCAATTCGTCACCCACCTCAACCCGGAAATTGGTGTATCTGGAAAAATTGCCAGCATTACCAACCCTGTCGACGGACACGGAGTACCGGTGCCTCATTTTGGTGTTGTTATGAACATCCAGGACTGGGAGCAATTTGCGCAACGCGCCCGCACATTCGTAGATGACTTTATTATTGAGCCCTATGTACGATTCAAGGGTGAGACAGGCGAACAAGGCACCATGTTTTTCTCAGACCCATCGGGCAACGCGCTGGAGTTCAAGGGGTTTAGAGATATTGAGTCTGAATTGTTTGCAAAATAAATTTTCACTCTGTTGCCAAAACCAGGGAGCTGCTATCCGGTCGCATCCACAGGCCTGATCGGTCAATCGATACCACCCCACTAATTAGCACGCTTTAGCAAAACCAGCGCAATACCCAGGATCAATATGCTCGGCGCCAGGACCGTCAAGGCCACATTCCACTGAAGGATCCCCGCCAAATGGCCGCTGATTTGTTGCACCAGATAATAGCTAATGCCAATCAAGCCACCCACGGTAATCCGCTTGCCGACAGGAACACTGCGGGTTGAGCCCAACAAAAATGGCAGCGATAGCAGTGCCATTCCCAGTACACCCAACGGGATGCTCATTTGCATCCAGAACAATACCCGGTGAGATTCCGAGTTCATGTTATTTTCTTCCAGTCGCGCGATGGATTTCCACAGATCTGGTGGGGCCAACGAGCTTGCAGGCGTAATCAAGGCGCGGGTCTGTTCTTCGCTTAGCAGGCCATGCCACAACAGGGCATCGTTAAACTGTGTTGTTGCCAGTGCGTTGTCAAATTTCGTTTCGTACACGTCCTGCAACTGCCAGGTATTGTCCTGTAATAGTTGCGCCTTTGGCGTTTGCAGCATTTTTGCCAACTTGCCCTGCTCGTCAAACTGGTATATTTCCACGCCCGCTAAACTGCGGTCGCGTTGGACAAGACCAATTCGAATAAACTGCCCATCGTGCCGCGTCCAGAACTCGGTACTGGCTGCCGCGCCTGCGCTATCATCTAAAGCCTCCAGGTCGGGCTCCATCAAGGTCTTTGCCCGGTGCTGTGCAGCGCTGTACTCCACTTTGGGAATCACCAGGTTTTGCAGCAACACGACAAGGACCACAAGCAGCAGTGACAGCTGGATGATCGGAAGCGCAATGCGCACGGGCGTTATTGCCGCAGCGCGCATTGAGATCAATTCGAGATTGTTCGCCAGTGCGCCCAGCCCCAACAAGCCTCCCAGTAAAACAGTGACAGGAAGCAGGTCGACCACTAATGCGGGCAAGCTATATAGCACTACCAGCAAGGCGTCCAGAACTTCGTAGGTCCCATCCCCTACATCTTCAAGCTCTTCGGACAACATCAAAAATCCGAATAGGGACAACAACAGCAGCATTACCGGCAAACACCCACTCAGGAAGCTAATGCCTATATAGCGATCGATTTTTGTCACTTTTTTTGTACCGCCAAAGCTGGCCTCAGCAGATGCCACGGCAGGTAAGATACCACTACCAGAGCAGCCAGAATTACCGGTGCCCACCAAATACTGCTGGTTGTTTGTTGCTCTACCCAGGTTCGGCTAATGCCTATCAGGTTGTAATATGCCGCGTAGATAACAAACGCAATGAGCAGCCTGGCATAGCGCCCCTGGCGCGGTCTGCTGCGACTCAAGGGGACGGCCAACAGCGCTAGTAGCAATGTCGTAATGGGGGTGGACAGGCGCCATTGATACTCCGCCTGGTCTTTTGGAATCTGAGAAAACGCCAATTCCGCACTCGCAACCGCTTTGGCTTTATAAGCAGGCGGCTCGGGTTGCGCGTTGGCTACCTTCATGGTGAAGCGCTCAATACGCGCAAAGAAATCCGGGCCATCATCCACGCGTTTAAAAATACGTGCGCTGTCCAGTTCCAGAGTGTGGTATGTCGACTCAGGCCGCTCAACCAACACACCCGTTTGAGAAGATATAACCTGCAATTCGTCGCCAATTCGGGTGCGAATAAATACGTGTTCCAGAGTCTGGTCAGGAAATATTTTTTCAATAAATATTGCCCGTTCCTGCTCTTCATCGCCCCTTATTTTTTCTTCCGCACCTGGAGCTTGATCTACCGGGCTGCGTGAGGTATCGGCTGGATCCGGAGCTGAATTTTCTGTGTTCAGGACTGTTTTTCTTGTCAAATAAAATTGTGCCGCTTTGATACGATCAATATCCGAGGACGCCTCTGCAATGGCCAGCATCGCGTAGGTCTTGGTATATGCCCAGGGCCGGACATAAATCGATAGCACCGCGATAAGTAATGCCAGCGGAATTGCCAACGTAGCGACTGGTCTGAGCATACGCGACTCACTCATACCGCTGGCCTGCAGGGCGACAATCTCGGAATCGTGGTGCAACTTACCCAGCCCCAGCATCAGGCCAAAGAACAGGCCTATCGGCAGCAGAACCTCAAGGGCAATCAGCACCTTCAACAGGGTAAGGCGAACAACTTCACCCGTATTTAGTAAGCCGGCATCAGCCTGGGTCAAAAACCTGGACAGCGAATAGCCTACAAAGATTATCAACAGCACAGCTGAAACCAGAAAGCACGGCATTGCAATCTGTCGCACCAGATGTCTGTCGATAATCAATCCGGTAAGACTCCTTTTTGGCTCCCGTAATATCGCCCTGCTACAACGGCCACACGCTCAGAGTGCATTCATGGTGCAAGCTTTCCCGGGCTGCTGCCACTGTGTTGATGGGTTTGATTGTAATCCACTTCTGTCTGCACGAGTACCGCCTACCCCCATTTTCATTGACATACACGTCCCGCCGCGTATCCTAAAAAGGCGCAAAAATCGAACTATAACCTGCAGCAGAGGGATGCGAGTATCAACTTTTGCACAATTTCCAGCTACCAGATCGCACAGCGCCTGGCCCCCACAGCCTGCTGCCTGCTAACCGCAGTTTTGGCTGTTCAGTTGGTATTCGCAGGCTCCCTTGAATTTAGCTCGGACGACATTGTAACGGTAACGGCAGAGCGCGCATGGGAAGCCGATGAGGTCGACGTCGTTCATTTTAGCGGGCATTTTGAAATGCGCGCACCTGACTGGAGTTTATCGGGGGACACCGCCGTGGTGTATGGCAATCTGGACAATCCGGATAGGGTTGTAGTTGAAGGTAGCCCGGCAAAAATATCCTTTCTACGCGACGCTCAGGAAAATGAGTCTTCTGCTACTCAGGAGCGTGTAGACGGCACCGCATCCATCATCGAGTACTTCAGAGCTACCGACAAACTAAAGATAAGCGGAGCAGCAACCTTAACCCGCAAAGACAGCATTCTGAACAGCGAAATAATTGAATACGATGTGAATACTGACCGTTACTATGCCAGTGGCGAAGGCGGTATCGATATTCAGTTTACCCCCGACAACGACTAAGCTGAACCGTGAAAGAACCGGAGAACAGCCCTCCCCTACAAAGCCCAATGCGACGGATACTTGGCAATTTCAGCCTTCTGGTAAGAGGGCGCGGCATTGCTGCCGTTATGTTACTCGCCGCCACCGCCCTTATGGCAAGAGCACTGGGACCAGCCGAATTCGGTATGGTAGTCGTCATGCAGACCTATGTGTTGTTAATACGCGGACTGCTGAATGTTAAACAGTTCCAGGCGATCATACGCTACGGCGTACCCGCACATGATGCTGCAGATACTCGCACTCTGCGTCGACTGATCGACATCTGTCGACGCGTGGATCGGCGTACCAGCATAACCGCCACTGTACTTGCCGTCGGCCTCGCACCCCTGATAGGCCCCTACCTGGGCCTGGACAGTAATCAGGTGTTACTGCTCACCGCTTACAGCCTGGTGTTACTGACCTCAGGCAACATTACTTCCGTAGGGATACTGCGACTGTTCGATCAATTCGATACCCTCGGCAGGAAAGAAACGATTGCCCCTACTGTGCGCTTTTTTGGCGTGCTCATGGCCTGGTGGCTTGACTGGCCCTTTGCCGCTTACATAGAAATTCTGGCCGTAGCTTATGTCGCAGAAAATTTCTTCCTGAGTTGGTGTGGTAGACGCGAATACCGTCGACACATCGGACCGACACCTGAAGGTGAGAATAACCGTAATGCAACCATGGCTGAGTTTTCCGGTTTGCGCCACTTCCTGTGGATTACCTACTGGCAATCGAATATCGATCTTATACCCAAGCATGTCTCCGTGCTGATAGCCGGGTATCTGCTGGGCTCAGCAGACGCGGGACTTTTGCGCCTGGCGCGTCAATTCTCCACCCTGCTGGCCAAGCCTGCCGTGCTCATTCGACAAGTCGTGTTTCTCGATCTTACCAGAAGCTGGAACCAGGGCAGCACCGACTTTAAATTGGTTGCTTACCGCACTGCCGCTATTGGTGGCGCTATAGGGCTGTTATTCGTGCTGGCCGGTTACTTTTTCGGCGAGAGTCTATTGGGCGCGCTTATTGGCGAGGACTTTGTTGCTGCCGCACCAGTGCTCACCTTACT
>JBALVO010000047.1:0-27382 GCA_036961445.1 Halioglobus sp. | reverse complement strand
TTCTGAAAGGTTTTCCATATGGCCGATAAGCTGCATACAGATTGCGCGACCCCACCGGACCCCCGGCCCAGGACACCATCACATTGCCGTCCTGGTCAATGGCAACTTTGGCAAAGCCCTGTGGATCACTGTCTTCATTGACCAGCTCTACGGTGCCGAAATCATCGAACATGGAGGACTGCCACAGATAAAGCCGGTGCACCGATTCCTCATACTTTTGCGCCAGTAGCACCGTGTCACCAAAGCGATTAGTAGCCACCCATGTCGCATCTACAGCAAGAGAGGTAAGTCCATCGGGCTGGCGCTGCGGCGGCTTCCAGGCGTGGGCACCCGGTGTGCCATGCACTGCAGGCGACGGCTCTGCAACGCCCAAAGCATTAGCGGCGACAACTACATAGTGATAAGTCGCACTATTAGCCAGTGCAGCGTGTTCAAAATAGCGCCGGGTAACGCTGGCTCTTTGCCATGTAGCTACAGGCGAGCTAGCGTCTTCAGACCAGTAAACATCAAACTGAGCCGCAGCCGGCGTGCGCGCCCACACCACAACGTTCTCGCCGTCACCAGCTATAATAGCTATTTTACTCACCGCTGTTGGCTCGTCTGCCAGCACCGGACTGGTACTATCCACCCATTCCTGCGCATTGAGCACACCGTCGCCATCGGGGTCGTCCGTTTCACCATAAGATGTGGTATCGCCAAAATGAACGACCTCCCACCCATCGGGCAAACCGTCTTCGTCAGCATCTGCTGTGCTGGTATACACGTTAATCTCTACGGTATCTGTATCGATGGCGCCTTGCGCGTCTGTCACAGTCAAGGTGTAGGTTTTTGAATAATTGAAGCCCAGCTCAGGAAATTGGATAGTCGGGTTTACCTTAAACTCATCCGCGAGATAACTACCCGACCAGTTATAGGTTACCGGTCCTTCAACATCAGAAGATGCAGAACCGTCCAGCTCCACTGCGGTAGCCGCCAGCACATTCTGATCCAACCCGGCATCCGCTATAGGTGGAAAATTAACTGCCACTGACACTGTAACTAGCTGTGTAGTCTGCGCACCGTTATCATCGACTGCGGCATATTGCAAAACAATGAACGCCGTGTCCGCCAAGTTAGGAGCGATAAAAAATGTATCGCTTGAAGCCGGGTTATCGAGAACGACTTCCGGACCAGAAACCTGGCTCCAAACGCTACTGACGACTTCGCCGTCAATATCCGCGTGAGATGCAGACAGCTGCACTGTTGCGCCACTGTAGACCTGGATATCGTCACCTGCGCTGACCACTGGCGGAGAGTTGTATTTCGCGGTAGCGATTGGTCGCTTGCCCAGATAGAAGTACTCGTTGCCGTAAACAACTCCCGCGTCGTCGTATTCACCGCGCAGCAATCCGTCATTGGAATGGAGGTAGTCGGTTACATGATTGCCATTGGAGTGATTAATTTTCCGTATTCGATTGTTTTTTCCATCGTACTCGGAGGAGAAGCTACCACTGGTCAGCGCCACGACATTATCCAATTCATCCCGGCTCGACCGGCGACTGAATACCAGGTTACCCGCATCATCAAATAGATGTTGCCGCGTGGTACGCACCTCCAGGGGCAGGCCGGTTAGCACGTCATAGATTACGTCGTCACTGTAATTGATATTGCCGTAGTCGTCGTAAGTAAACCCTCTGCTGGCCGCAACACCCTCAAAGGATATGCGGTCAAGCAGAAGACCTAAATAGCGATAATACTGGCTGCGATTATTTCGAGCCGGGTCGCTTTTACGAATAAGATTACTGTAAGCGTCGTAATCATAAACCGAGCCTCCCCAGCCAGCTTGCACAGACTTAAGCCGGTGCAATCCGTCATAACTCATCGCGCGGGTAGAGGACGGACTCAGCAAGTCCTGTATGGCGGTTACATTTCCCGCCGGGTCGTACTGATAATCAAGGTCAATCAGCCCATCTATATGGATAGTATGCAGGCGATTGGTGATCGTGCGGGTAAAATCTGCAATGCGTCCATTGGCATAAACCATTTTTTCCAGGCTGCCATCGGGATAATAAGAAACATTACTCAGGTAAGGCATCGCCTGGCTGGCTCGGCCCAGTGCATCAGGTGAGTAATGCACGGCGCGACCCGAAGGATAGGTCAGCACCGACAGATGATCCAGCTCGTCCATAAGATAGTCAAGCTGGTATAGAGCCCCTCCAGCTTCCACAGATTCGTTAGCCAGCGAGCCATTTTCATCGTAGGCGTAGTGCCTGGCTGCATAGCCATTGGTAACTGATATGACTTGTCCGTCAGCGTCGTAGATGTTGCGAATATCGAGAGATTCTTCTGGATAATCGACCGTTTCAATCCGTCCCATGGCGTCATAGCGATAGACTGTGGTCGCGCTGGCGCCAACCTGTTTTGACGTCATATTGCCCACCACATCCCTGCCAAAGGTAGTCAGACCGATATCGGCTGGGCTATCGATGGAGCTTAATTGCAGCCGTTCGTTGTAACCATACGATTGAATGTACCCCCTATACTGATTCGGGTTTTCTGCATCCAGCGCACCCTGAAAAATCCAGGCGACATTGCCATAGCCGTCACGCCTGATGTGCGTAGCGATTCCCTCGGGGGACAAGGTCCAGCTGAGAAAGCGATTTTCTGGAGAACCATAGACCTGGAAACGGTAGTCGACCACATTGTTATTTTCATCTTGATGCAATTCACGGTGGGCGCCTTCATAGGATATCGATTTATAAGAGCCGTCCTGATTAGTGACACGGAGCGTGCGCCCGATATTGTCATATACCCAGCTTATACCGCCTGCCGAATTGACATCCGAAGCGAATACCTTGCGACCTGATTCATCATAAACAAAGGTATTGGTATAGCGACTACCATTGACAAGGTCTTCACGAATAACACTGGTTTGCCGACCAAAGCCATCCCAATTAATGGCTTCTCGATAAACACCGCGGGTCAGTACTTTACCCGCCGCATGGTAGGAAATCGAAACACTGGCATTTACCGGATAGTTGATTCCAGTCAACCGATTCAAGCTGTCGTAGGCAAACACTGTGGTATGTCCGCGACCGGACGTTTTTGACGCGATAGTACCTGACGGATTTATCATACTGCTACGCTCGCTGCCATCCGGCAGCTCATGTAGTTGCGCCACTCCGCGAAAATACTCGCTGTAGCTGGTGCTATGACCCAGCGCATCAGTCACTAGCGCTACATCGCCCTGATCGGTGTACGCGTATTGCGTTGTCACACCAAAACGATCCTCTGACTGTAGCCGACCCAATGCGTTATACGTACGCGAGATAGTACCCACCACCACACCATCCTGATGGAGTGTCGCAGTCTCAGGCAGACCGATAAACCAGCCATTGATCTCGTTCAGGTAAGTAGTCGTTGTGACTCGAGTATCATTCTCGGTTGGATAGATACTGTACTGCCTGGTAGTACCGGGATTACCAAAGGCATCGTAATTGCTGTAGTCCGTTGCGTAGGTATGGCCGTCCAGCACAACGGTCTGTCGAGAGAGCGCCGGCGCATAAGTGCGCGAATCCCACAGGGCAGACAGAATGCCGCCCCGGTAGACCTCATCAGATATGGTTCTGGATGCCCATGAGTTACTGACCCTACGTACAATATCTAAAGCGCCACTGGCAGGATCGACGGCAAAGAATTCATGTCGGATTTTCAGGCCCATTTCCCACAGGATCTCGTGTGTTCCTACCAGCGCCCAGTAGCCCACATGATAGACATGCTCCACCCCGGCCGGAGTCGTAATTTTGGTCAAGTCCGCCAATCGGCCGGAATTTTCCGGCAGTGGCTGCACGCCCAAATCAGCAAAGTCGACCGAGCCTGGCTCGAATTCATAGGTCCAGTTGCCGACCGGATAGCCAGGATTGGTTTGTGTTTTTGTGTCGATGGCGACGACCGTGAAATCAGGGTTGGGCAGGTAGGGTCTGATTAACTGATAGCTGTAGCTAATCTTGCCCCCGGTGGGATAAGTGACCATTGTCAGGCGTCGATATTCCGGCGCCGTTTCATCCGAGCCGTATTCATATAACCACCGCGTACCATCAGGACGAACTACTGCAGTTAGCTCATAATGATCAATCAGCCCCCATCCCGCCTCGCCGCCACTTATCGGAGCATACTCATACAACCAGCGTTGGCCATTGGCCTGTATAGCGCTCAAACGCGCATTGACACTGCTATTGCTAACCAGCGAATCGCCAGTATCCAGATACTCAAACAGGACCTGCCGGCCATCCGACGCAGCGATTCGACTAACCAGCTTCATACCACTGGCGATCTCCAGATAGGTCACATCAAGGGTGTTGCCATAGGCGTCAACAACCTGATTCGTCAACCAGGTCTCTACCGTAGGTGCCGCCTCTCCATTAGGTCCATCTTCACCTTGCATAAACACATATTCGCGCATGTAGTAGGCCGTGCCATCGGGTGCCGTTGCTACGATGCCCCTGGTGTAATCAGTGTCATCAATACATTTAGCTCTCCAGTTTGATTTCGTTATATAAGTGCCATCATCCAGGACTGAACTGCGCACCAGCAGCTCCCTGCCGCCACTGGGCATTTCAATAGCCGGATTATCCACAGTATCGCCACCGGGAACCGCCGCGTTTGCGCATAACTGCCTGGCGTGGCCAGAACCTATAGTGATGCGGCCAAAGTGCATGGTCCAGCCATAGCCAGAAGGATTGGCATAGCCGGGCGAACTCTGGGGCAAATTGTAGTAACGGCTAATATCGAGATCCAGGCCGCCATTACCCGGTATAGACAAATCCACGTAGCTAAGCTGCACATTGCCACTAAAGGGATCGATATTTTCTGTAGGGTCCTGCCCCGCCGCCGTCCTGAACGGGTTCACACCTGGCTCGGCATAAAAGTCCCGCATTTCATCGTCGGAAAAAGCCAGCGGCGAGAAAGCCACAAGCGCCAGGATGATTGCCCGAATGAATCCTTTCATTTCCAGCTCCGGTATTATCTGTCTTGTTTATTTTTGCCTGCAGGCATTGATGTCAATAACTCGCTTGCATCGGGTTTGGACGTCGTATGTGCCGACTGCAAAAATTTTTTCACCTTCGGCTTGTGCGCCATTGCCGGCTTGAGACGATAAGCCTGCGGGTTTTCCGCGCGGTAGGATTCGATCAAAGCTGTAGTTGATCGTTCTTCAGGACTGGCCGGTGCAGCCTCGGGTGGCGGCGCTGCCGCCAGGCAGGAACCGGCTAAAATCCAGGCCCCGATACATTGTGCTAGCGGGTTTAGGTAGTTACTCATGCGCCACATCCTTGTGTTGCACTGCTTGATTGGGTTTGAGCCGACCGACTTCACGGGCGGTGCAAGATCATTAATATGACAACAGCGAACAGCGGTCAATCCGCTGGCACAAACATGATGAGTAACGATCGGTTTTGGCAGATCTACCTGTGTTCACGCTATACTTACGGCTTTATGAACTCCCCTACTGAAAGTGAGTGCGATGCAAACTATCACCGTAAATGGCAAGCAGGTCACCCCTTCCAAAATCGTATGTGTGGGCCGTAACTACGCGGCTCATATTGAGGAGCTGGGCAACGAGGTTGCGGATGAAATGGTGGTGTTTAACAAGCCGAATTCCGCGATCAGTGATCTGTTGCGTTCGCAAATTTCAGATGAACAACTGCACTATGAAGGCGAGTTGGCATTCGTCATAGAGGACGGGAAACTGGCCGCTATAGGCTTTGGCCTGGACCTGACCAAGCGAGAACTGCAATCTCGATTAAAGGAAAAGGGCCTGCCATGGGAGCGGGCCAAGGCGTTCGATGGGGCAGTACTATTCAGTGATTTCGTGTCGCTACCAGAAGATATCAACAAACTATCTTTACAGTTGAAAGTCGATGGCAAGCAGCGCCAGTCCGGTGGCGTAGAGCTAATGATGTACAAGCCACACAGCATCGTGGAAGAATTGGCAAAGTTCATCACACTCGAAGATGGCGACATTATTATGACCGGCACCCCCGAGGGGGTAGGAGGAATTCGTACCGGCGAGCGATTCGAGGGGCGCGTACTTGCTGAAAACAGACAACTGGTAGCTGTAACCTGGGTTGCACAGTAGCCAATTTTTTGCGAAACGCATCACACAATGCAACGCAACGCGCGAACCAGGTCACACTTTAACCATTGTCTCATCGACAATATCCGGCCAGCCAAATAGCCTGTTACTCAAAGAACAACATTTGGGGAATGCAGGATGCGTTTGGTTAAACTTTCAGCTATGAGCCTGGAGCCCGGCATGTTTATTGCCGAACTCGATCGCCCGTGGCTGGAAACACCCTTTGCCTTGCAAGGCTTCGTGGTACGCGACAACAGCGAAATTCTCTACGTTTCAAACTATGTTAATCATGTTTATGTAGACGCCGAGTACAAGGGTCGACCGGTACGGCTGACCCTAGCCACAGCACCAACCGCTGCCAACCCCAGAGCGCGATTGGAACTCAGTGAAGAGTTCCAGCGCACCCGTGTATCCTTCGAAACCGCCACAGACACACTGGACAAAGTATTCGATTCACTGCGCAATGGGCGACAAGGTGATATCAATGTAGTGCAACAAGCGATCAGTCCATTAATAGAGGGTGTTTTTCGCAATCAGGAGGCCGTCGCGGCTCTATTGCGCCTTAAAGAGAGTGGTGACTACCGCTATCACCATGGCATTTCCATGGCGGTCTGGGCTGCGATCATCGGTCGCCATATTGGACTGCATCGAGATGAGTTGGAGAAACTGGCCGTAGGTTGTGCCATGTGCGACGTGGGCATGACGCAATTACCTCCAGAACTACTTGATCAAACCGACAACCTCACGCCCCAACAATTGGAGATCGTTCGCGCGCATCCGATTATGGGCGCTGAGCTGGTATCTAAATCCAAAGATGTCGATTTTGAAATCCTTGGGATTATAGAAAATCACCATGAACGCATGGATGGTTCAGGCTATCCGCGCGGACTTGAAGGCGCGGCCATTCCGCTACTCGCACGCATCGCCGGCCTGGTGGATACCTATGACGCGATGATTACTGCGCGCCCCTACGCCACCGCCCGCACTTCCCACGAAGCCACACAGGAACTTCTGGATTGCAAAGGCAGCTTGTTTCAGGAGGCGCTGGTAGAGCAATTCGTACAAGCCATCGGCCTGTTTCCCACTGGCACCATGGTGGAACTGAATACCGGCGAGGTGGCGATTGTGGTGACTCAAAATGAAACACGCAGGCTCAAGCCAGAAGTCGTTATTGTGCTCGACGACGAAAAAGAGCGCATGGAGTCATTGCGCGTGGTCAATCTGGGTGACCAGGATATTTCCGCCGAAGGCGAGCGCTGGATAGCACGTGAATTACTGCCGGGTACCTACGGCGTTAGCAGTGAGGAGTATTTCATATGATGCCCTCTGGTAACAAAAACATCCTGGGACTGGTGGAGTTAAGCGACACTGATGAATTGGTAGACCTTCACGGGACCGCCTCTTTTCGGGTGCTGCGCGACGCTTTTCATGATCGCCTCAAGGACTGGGTGCGCACCAAGGATCAATGGCGGTTACTGAACAACAATCGGGTGTGTGTAGTTCTCAAAGACATCAGCAGCGAGGGCGAGCTGGAACTGGCAGCAGCCAAGCTCGGGAGAATTTTCAAGGCCCCTCATTACTATCAGGGCAAGCCAATGCCGCTGCAAGTTACGGCGGGTTTCGCCCAGTTAAATGGCAGTGATCAGGATATGAAAGTGGCCATGCAGCAAGCCGGTCTGGCTCTGAAGCAGGCCAAAAAATCTTCGCAGCTGTTCGATGTTTACTCGCCTCAATGTGGCCTCGACGCTGACAATGAACGCAAACTGGTCAAGCAGCTGGAGGATGCATTGGAGTGCGGCGCACTGCAACTTTATTACCAGCCAAAAGTCCATGCTGGCTACCGCTCCTTGATTGGTGCCGAGGCGCTTATGCGCTGGCATACCAAAGACCAGCAGGTTATCACCCCCGACAAGTTTATTGCCGTAGCGGAACGACATGCGGTTATCAGGCCGATGACCTGGTGGGCAATCAAGTCCGCAGTCGCGCGCCTGGCACGCTGGCCGGAGGAGCTCTCCATCGCCGTAAATATCTCTCCCTCCCTGCTACTGGATGACGAGATTATGTCGGTGGTACAAGACGCCCTGGAAATTCATGGTGTTGCTCCCGTGCGCCTGAATCTGGAGGTAACGGAAAGCATAATGATAGACAACCAGAATGTAATGCTTAGTCAGCTCGCACGGCTGCGTGAGATTGGCGTTAAGATATCCATCGACGATTTTGGCACCGGGTTTTCTTCACTGGCCTACTTCCGTGATCTGCCCGTGGATGAGATCAAGATCGACCAAAGTTTCGTACTGCGTATGCTGGAATCCGAAAAAGACGCTGCCATTGTTAAGGCGGTTATCGATCTTGCTCACAACTTTTCGCTGAAGGTAGTGGCCGAAGGCGTAGAGAATCTCGACATCGCCAATCGTCTGGCAGACCTGCGCTGCGACATACTGCAGGGCTATGTGTTCGATCGGCCTCTGCCGGTAGAGGAGTTCGAGCGACAATACCGGGTCCGACGCTGAACGAGCTTGCTGACTCCACGCCACATCAATTTCCCGCCTGCAAAAAATTCACAATTGTAGTCGCGACAGTTTTGCAGTAGTTTTATCCCAAGCTTGTGAGTGGGAGAGCATGCAAACTATATTGCGACTGGACCTTGCCGGCCAACCTCGCGGTTGGATTACGCTGCACGAGGCCATTACTGCATACGCCAAGGGCGATGTCATCTACGGCATCGGGGACGTCCTACCCCCTGTGTTTGGCGGTATCCAACGATTCAATGGCGCTCGTTCGCGCATTGACCTGCAGCCTATAGTCGCTATAGCAGGCAAAATCGTGCAGGGCTTCAGCCCCCCACTATGCAATAGAACCCTGTTCCGCCGGGACGATCATCGATGCCTGTATTGCGGGGACCAATTCCCTCGCGCCGGCCTGACCCGCGACCACGTATTACCCACCTCCAGAGGCGGTACAGACCGTTGGCAGAATGTCGTGGCGGCGTGCAAACGCTGCAACTGGCAAAAAGATAACCGCACTCCAGAAGAAGCTAATATGCCTCTGTTGGCGATACCTTTCAGTCCTAATTCATGGGAATGGCATTTCCTGGCCAAGGATCGCGTATTGGCCGACCAGATGGAATATCTGTCAAAACAGTTTCGGGCAAATCGCGCCTGGGCCAGCTAAAAATTCGCGCCCACACCAGCTATACTCACAGCAAGTAAAAAGATCAGGCCAACCGGCCCGAGAGATCACAACGGGAGCAGACTATTGTCCAGCGAACATCACATGGCCATTCATTCGATGATGCAGCAAATGGCTCGATCGGTAATAGGTCAGGAAGAGGTGGTGCGCACCCTGACCCTGGCCCTTTTGTGCAACGGTAATGTCCTGCTGGAGGGACTGCCGGGCACCGCCAAGACACGCTCGATCAAGACCCTGTCGCGAGTGCTGCAAGCGGACCTGGGGCGCATACAGTTCACGCCCGACCTGTTGCCATCTGACGTGACCGGCAATGAGATCTACCAGGATAACCACGGCAAATCCGAGCTGCAGTTCCAACCCGGGCCGATCTTTAACGAACTGGTGTTAGCGGACGAAATCAACCGAGCACCGGCCAAGGTGCAATCGGCACTATTGGAGGCTATGGAAGAAAGACAGATAACCGTAGCCGGCAAAACCTACAAACTGCCACCCCTGTTTATGGTGCTGGCCACACAAAACCCCATTGAACAGGAAGGAACGTACCCACTACCCGAGGCGCAGATGGACCGTTTCTTGATGAAGATAGCGGTGGACTACCCGCAGTCTGATGCCGAGCTGGCCATCATACGCCTGCTGCAGGACGAGGAAGGACAGGCCACCGAAGCGCTGCAAATGATTTCCCAGGATCATATTTTTGCCGCCAGGGGCGCCATACAGGAAATGAAGATAGCGGATAGCGTCGAGCAATACATCGTTGATCTGGTGATGGCGACCCGCCAGCCGGAAAATTTTGGCAGCAAACTGGCGCAGTGGATCGACACTGGATCCAGCCCCCGCGCCAGCATCTCGCTACACCGCGCCAGCCGCGCCAGCGCCTGGCTGGATGCGCGGGATTACGTTACACCGGACGATGTACGCTCGGTGCTGCACGCCATCATGCGCCACCGCCTGATAATGACTTACGACGCCCTGGCCGACCAGGTTACACCCGACACCATTATCGACGAGATCATTGCGCAGGTCGCGGTAGGCTAAAGCAGCGATGAGCCGCCCAGCGAACGAAGACATCTATACCAACCTACATGCCCTGGTGAGGCTGCGCTATAGTGCCAGGGGCTTCAATTACCTGCCGCGTCAATCCGTGCGCTCATTACTGAGCGGCCGCAAACGCTCACGTCTGCGCGGGCGCGGGCTGGACTTTGACGAGTTGCGACACTACCGCCCCGGTGACGACATACGCACTATGGATTGGCGCGTTACTAACCGCACCGGCAAACCCCATGTGCGGGTGTATACCGAAGAGCGCGACCGCCCGGTAATAGTGGTTGTCGACCAGCGCCTGCCCATGTTTTTTGGTAGCAAGAAAAAGATGAAGTCCGTAGTCGCAGCAGAGGTCGCCGCCATTACCGCATGGCGGGTACTGGCGGTGGGCGACCGCATTGGTGCCATCCTGTTTAACGATAGCAAAACGCTGGAGGTTAAACCCACCCGTAACGAACGCAAGGTGATGGGCTGGCTGGGCGATCTCACCAGCATGAACAATGACTTGTCCGTGGCGCCAGGGCGCAGCAGCAATCCGCAAGGTTTGGCCCAGGCCCTGCAACTGCTGGAGCGCAGTATCGGACATGACTATCTGGTCGTACTGATATCGGACTTTTACGGCTGGGACGAGACCACCATCAAAACCATCAGTCGCATCAGTCAGCACAACGATATTATCTGCTCCCTGGTATTTGACCCACTGGAACAGGATATCTCCAATGCCAACAGCCTGGTGGTAAGTGACGGCAAATTCCAACTGGAAATTGACCCGCAACGCCAGGGCCTGGGAGAGAAATTTGAGGCCAGCTTTAAAAGCTCTATCGCCCAGGTAGAGGGTGAACTGAAACGCCACCACATACCCGTCCTGCCGGTAGACACCATCACTCCAGCCGCCGACCAGCTCAGGGAGCAACTGGGCGGGCAGAGGATTTTGCAGTGAGCGCACCGCCCCTACCGGAGGCTTTTGGCAACTATGCTCTGGGCGACTTTGTGGAAGTGGTATCACCCGGGGCTATCAGCTGGCTACCTCAGACGGCGGGTTGGTGGTGGGTGGGCGCCCTATTACTGGTGCTGCTGGCACGCTACAGTTGGCAACGACTGCAGCATTGGTATCGCAATCGCTACCGCCGCGAGGCGGCCACACAACTGCAACAGCTGGCCAAAAGCAACGACCCCGCCACCCTGGTAGCTGCGCTCAATCGCCTGCTTAAACTCACTGCCCTGGCGGCCTTCTCCCGGGAACAGGTGGCCAGTCTGTCGGGGCAGGACTGGGTGAATTTTCTCAATGATAAATGCACTGCGGCACCGTTCTCGGCGGAGCAGGGCCAACTGCTGGCGATTGCCGCCTACAGCAACAACCCGTCCATAACACCCGACGCCGCACAGCAATTGCTGGCTGCCTGTCTCACCTGGCTTGGCGAGCACGAGAACATGTACGATGCTTGAGCTGGTGTACCCATGGGCACTGGCGCTACTGGCACTGCCGCTGGTAATGCGCCTGCTCCCCGCCTACAAGGAAAGTCGCGATTCAGTCAAGGTGCCGTTCTTCGACAAACTGGTAACACTGAGCGAACAGCGCCCGGACAGCGGCGCGATGATTTTGAGCCGAGACCGGGCCCAGCTCTTCCTGGTGGGTTTTATGTGGTTATGTCTGGTGTTGGCGGCAGCCAAACCCGAGTGGATAGGACCACCCATCGAGCAGCAAAAATCCGGACGGGACCTGATGATCGCCATGGATCTGTCGGGCTCCATGGAAGCCCGGGACTTCACCCTGCCCAATGGCGAGACCCTGAGCCGCTTGCAGGCCGTGAAGCGCGGTCTGGCGAACCTGGCCAATCGGCGCAGCACTGACCGGCTGGGCCTTATCGTCTTCGGCAATGCCGCCTACCTGCAATCCCCGTTCACCGATGACCACGCCGTGTGGGCACAACTGGTAGCAGAAACAGAAGTAGGCATGGCTGGCCAGAGCACAGTATTCGGCGATGCCATCGGCCTGGCCATCAAGTTATTCAAGGAAAGTGAATCGCAGAATCGTGTGCTGATCATACTCACCGATGGCAACGACACCGGCAGCACGGTACCGCCGATAGATGCCGCAAAGGTCGCCGCGACCTATGATATCCGTATTTACACCATCGCCATTGGCGACCCGGCCACTGTCGGTGAAGAAGCGCTGGATATCGAAACTATCGAACGAGTGTCCGAAGTTACCGGTGGACAGGACTTCCAGATCCTGGACCGAGAGGAGCTGCGTGCGGCTTACCAGACCATTGCCGAGCTAGAGCCCGAGTTATACGAGACCATCAGCTTCAGACCACGACAAAGTCTGCACTGGGTGCCAGTAGGCGTGGCACTCAGCCTGTATCTGCTGTATTACAGTATCGCGGCCTGGCGAACCTGGCGCAGAGGGAGAACCGCCCGTGTTGCCTGATGCCGCCGCACTGGAGTATTTCCATTTCCTGCGTCCGGCCTGGGCCCTGGGTTTCATTCCATGGCTTCTCATCATTTGGGCACAGACCCGGCGTCAGTCAAGCCGGGATATGTTCGGCGGCATTATCGCTCCGCACTTGCTGGAACACCTGCGTCTGTCTCGGTTTACAACGCGCTGGATCAACCCTGGCAACGTCGGCCGCATATTCGCACTCCTGTTATTGCTGGTACTAATGGGCCCGACCTGGCGGCAACAACCCTCCCCGCTCAACCAGGACGAAGCCGCCCTGGTAATTTTGCTCGATGTATCCTCATCAATGCAGCAGAGCGATGTACAACCCAGTCGATTGCAGCGTGCCAAACAAAAAGTAGCTGACTTGCTGGCTCTGCGTGCGGACAAGCAGGCCGCGCTCATCGTTTACGCGGGCACCGCACACACCGTACTCACGCTCACTGCCGACCAGGAGATTCTCAACCAGTACCTGGCGGCGATAACACCGGGCATCATGCCACGCACCGGGAAATTTCCGGAGTACACCCTGCCACTGGTAGATCAGGTGCTGCGCGACAGCACAGCACCTGCCACGGTGATGCTGCTGGCAGATGGACTGGGCGCCGACAGCGCTGGCGCCTTCGGTGATTATTTTCGCGCCAACCCACACCAGCTGGTGGTGGTTGGCGTGGGTAAGGAAGAACTCGCTGAAGGACTGGCACCCCTGGAGCGCAAAGCGCTGCAACAGCTGGCAGATGACACCGGCGGACACTACCTGGATCTGACGGTAGACGATGCCGACGTGCGCCGCATCAATCGCAGGATTAACAGCTATTACGTGGTGGTCCAGGACAGCGCATTACCCTGGCTGGACAGCGGCTATCCACTGGTTTATCTCTGTCTGGCACTGTTCCTCATGTGGTTTCGCAAAGGCTGGACCATCAGCTGGAGCTGGCTGCTGCTGCCTCTGGTTCTGGCGGGCAACCCCGTGCCAGCGCTTGCGCAAACGGCTGCGGTCATTGTCCCGCCGGTTCAAACCATGGGCGCAGCCGGCGATGGGGAAGCTACTACAAACACCAGCGACAGCAGCAAAGCCCGTCACTGGTTTGCCGACCTGTGGCTGACCGATGATCAACAGGGGCGAGTACTCATGCAATTGGGCCGTTACCAGGAAGCCGCGGGGCGCTTTGCAGACCCCGCATGGAAGGGGCTGGCATACTATTACGCCGAAGAGTTTATGTTGGCAGCGGAATACTTTTCTCGCCAGGACAACGACGATGCCCTGTTCAATGAGGCCAACGCCAGGGCGCATGCCCGGGATTATATGCGTGCCGTTAAGCGCTATGAGCGATTGATAACTCGCAATCCCGAATATCCAGGTGCGGCAAAAAATCGGCAGATTGTGCAGGACCTGATCGATGAAATTAATCGCCTGAGTGAGAGCCAGCAGCAAGAAGCAGGGGTCAGTGGTGAAGACAAGGAACTGGGCGGTGACGATGCTATCCCCGCTGAGGGAGCACAGGAGATCAGCTGGGAACAAAGTGAGATCATTCAGCTCAGCGCCGAGGAAATATTGCAGGACCCTGCCACTGCCGAAATGTGGCTGCGCAGCGTGCAACAGGACCCCTCCAATTTTCTGGCGATAAAATTCTCCATGCAACTGCAGCGCAGAGAATCCCCATCCCAGTCCGACAAGTCGACGCAACAAAGCGGCACTCCGGCACAAGATGCGGCGGCGCCCTCACCCGGAACTACGCCATGACGCGTTTGCCAACCTACCTGCGCGCTTACCTGCTGGCGCTGCTGATTTGCAGCGTACCAATGGTCGCAGCAAATCCGGTGGCGGAGCTGCAATCAGCAGGCCGCTTACAAGTATCGAGTAACATCAGTCCTGACCAGAACCTGGTGCCCGGACAAAAAATCAAACTGACCGTGGAGATCGCCACCGACCGCTGGTTCAGTGGCGGTACCCGAATCACTATTCCCGAAATACCGGGTCTGGTTATCCTGCAAACTGAAAAGTTCGCCAGTAACGCCAGCGAAACCCGTAACGGACAGAGCTGGGTCATACAGCGGTGGACGCTGGATGTGTTTGCACAACGCGTGGGTGATTTCACCATCGAGCCGCTCAAATTGCACGTGCAGGTCAATGCCGATGAGGCAGGCGCAGCAGAAGGCGAGTTGTGGACTACCGCCACTCACTTCAGCACCGCGATACCCGAGTCTCTGTCGCAGGCGGAGCACTGGGTGGCGGCACCGGACTTTAACGTCAGGCAGAGTTTCGACCGGTTACTGGAAGATCTGGAAGTAGGAGACGCCTTCGAATGGGAAATTGTTTTCGAAGCGACGGAGGTGCTGGCCATGATGCTGCCGCACTTCACAGCATCGAAACTGCCCGGACTGGCCGCCTATCCCGCACCCCCTGTGCTGGCCAACAGCAGCAATCGGGGACAGACACAGGCCAGCCGCACGCAGCGTATTGGTTTTGTAGTGGAGGCCCAGGGACACTATGCACTGCCGGCCCAGGACTACTTCTGGTGGGATACCACTAACGCGCAGCTCAAGCTATTGTCACTGCCTGCCACTGAATTTACAGTAGGCGCCGGAACCGCAGCAGCAAACAAACGCACTGTGGACATAAGCCCACGCCAGTTAAGCATACTGGCTATAGGCTTTGTCCTGCTGGCTGGACTGCTATTGCTGGTGTGGAAGTGGCGACTGCGATTGCCCATGGGGCGCGCTCAAACCGCCTTATCAAATCTGTGGCAACAGCTGCAGCAACTGCGAAAGTCCGGCCTGCCCCGGCGTCTCAACCCCGATAGTAACGCTGGGGAATGAACGGCATACGCGTTACCGTCACTGGCAGCATTTTACCGCGTACATCCACCAACAGACGGGTTCCGGGCTCGCCTAATTCACGTGTGATATAGGCCATGGCGATGGGGCCGCCAACACTGGCACCGTAACAGTGCGAACAGATCTCACCTACCTGTTGACCCTGCTCATCCATTACCAGCTGACCATCGCGCACCGGGCGCTTGCCCTCCACGGTGAGACCGACCCGTCGCAGGGTTGGTTTGTCGACCATGCGCTGGAAGATAATAGCGGCCCCGGGAAAGCCACCGGGACGCTCGCCATCGCTGCGTCTGGCCTTGCTAATAGACCACATCACCCCGGCCTGAACCGGATCTATCTCGGGTTTCAATTCATGGCCATACAGGCACAATCCAGCTTCCAGACGCAGCGAATCCCTGGCACCCAGGCCAATGGCCTGCACCGCATCAGCAGCCAGCAGGCGGCGTGCCAGGGCCTCAGCCCCGGCGGCAGGTACGGAAATCTCGAAACCATCTTCCCCGGTATACCCTGAGCAGGTGATGTAAACCTCGATATCATCGATCACTGCCGGGCATCCCTGCATAAAGACCAGCTTTGCCGCCTCCGGGTACAGGGTTCGCATTACCTCCCTGGCACCCGGACCCTGCAGAGCCAGCAGCGCCTGCTCAGCCAACACCGTCAGGGTTTGCCCCGACAAATGAGCGCGCAGATGCGCAATATCCTGCTCTTTACAGCCAGCATTAACCACCAGGAAAAAGCGCTCATGATCCCAGCGGGTGATAATCAGGTCGTCCAGCACCCCGCCACGCTCGTTGGTAAACAGGGCGTAGGTTTGGCGATTGATGCCCAACCCTTCAATATCCACCGGCACCATCGACTCCAGCATCGCCACTGTGCCAGCCCCCTCGATAATCACCTGGCCCATATGTGAGACGTCGAACAGGCCCGCCGCCTCTCGGGTCTGCAAATGCTCTTTTATAATGCCTGCAGGATATTGCACGGGCATATCGTAGCCGGCAAAAGGCACCATTTTAGCGCCCAACTCTCTGTGCAGCGCATCCAGCGGGGTGGTTTGCAACGTCATGATCCTGTCCTCTGTCCTCTGCCCGCACCGGGCAACTGCTACGAGAACGTCACTCTAACCAGCACGAGGTATCCACGCAAGACACATCCATCCTTGTTGCGATGCCGGGAATCAGTATCATGGCGGCTACTGCCAAGCGCCTGGAACAAAACTGTGCCTACACCACCTACCACTATCAGCCTGATCGGCATGCCGGGCGCCGGTAAAAGTACGGTTGGAGTCATTTTGGCAAAACTCACTGGCCTGCGCTTCGTTGATACTGACCTGGACATTCAGGTGCGCGAAAGTGCGACCCTGCAACACATTCTTGACCAGCACGACTACCTGCACCTGCGCGCCATTGAAGAGCAAGTATTGCTGGATATCTCTCTTGATCACGCCATCATTTCAACTGGCGGCAGTGTGGTCTATTCCCACAACGCCATGCAGCGCCTGCAGGACGCCGGGCCCATCGTCTACCTCGCCGCTGACCTTGCCACACTGCAACAACGAGTAGCGGCAGCCCCATTGCGCGGTATCGCAAGTATTGTGGGACAGACCTACGCCCAGGTATTCGCCGAACGAACGCCCTTGTACCGCCGTTACGCCAAGATCACCATAGACGCGGCAAGCGGCTCAGCTGATACCGTGGCGGCCACGATCCTGAAACAATTACTTGCCCGCTAAGGTCCATTCGACTGCACACGAGTTACCAGCCGGACTGCCACCGCGGACACGTCCGGACACGCTGCAACACCGTGCACAGTGCGCAACAACCACCAAAACTCGCCCCGTCACCGACAATCACTACTGGCACAAGAATTGCAAAGCTTAGAACAGGCGGCCCGCGGCGCACGGGCAATACCACGGATGGGTCTACAGGGAAGTAGATCGCTGCGCATGGACAGCCATGGATGGCAGCGGGCCGCCTGACTATGAGTGCCATTGGAAATGGCTAAAATTGACAAAAATAGCCTATTGTTAGTCCCCCATAATTTTGCTCTACTCCGACTTACGGCGGATGAGGTTCCGCCGGAAAGTGATCTTAGTTAAATCATCGGGAGGTGATTTATGGGGCACAATAGCCGAGAGTCCGCAGGTACGGACACTGTTGATGACATATTTGAACCCGGTCTGGGAGATTTAACGGACGATAGTTTCGAGGACATCACACCCATTTCATCAGAAAAGCAGCGCCTTGCTGCCAAGCGCCGGCGTGCGGAGCACCGCCTGGAAGAAAGACGCTTACGTGATGAACTGGGCGATTACGATCTGCAACTGGATGACTTTTAGGGCCGGTTAACCCCGCTCTTAAGCCCTGCAGATCTGCATCGCAATCTCCATCTGCTGCGCTGGCGGTTAGCGGGTCTTATTTTTTCACCCTCTTTTTTAGTAGCTACTTGCACAGCATGACACTGCCAATATGTACCGCATGAAAAAACTATCGCATCAGTCTCCGCTGACTATGTGCAAAAGGGTGCCAATCCTATAGATTGCTATATTCAATACACGCTGGAGCCCAAGCCCTTGCAACGTCCCGTTTGGCTGTTCAGCATGGACTCTGAGGAGTTCCATGCGCCACCGACAACCACCGCCGCCCTAACAGCGTATTTTCGTAAGTACGGTGTCAGCTCACCACGCACCGATATTGAGCTTGTGCACTTTCAAGGTGCAGATGACATAGACCTCTGGTTGACTCACTGGCAACACCAAGAGCTGCCAATTGCGCAGCGGGCTCTGGCGGCCGGGCTACAGCCACTGCTGGGATTCAGTTTTTACACCTGGAACGCAGCGGAGTTCCTGGCGCTGGCCGGCAAGTTAAAGGCCATGCTACCGGAGCTGCTGATCATAGCCGGCGGCCCCCATGTGCAGCAGGCTGAAGACTACCTTGGCATAGATCCTATCGATGTCATATTTTTAGGCGAAGCCGAGATCAGCCTGCAGGAATTTTTGGATTGCACCAACCCTGAGCAATGGTGCGACATTGATGGCCTGGCCTATCTGCGTGATGCGCAAATCGTGACAACATCCCCGCGAGAGCGTTGCAAAAACCTGGATCTGTTCCCCTCTCCACTGGACGTACTGGAACTCACAGATCCACAGGGTTTACCCAAATACCAATCCATCGCCTATGAAACCAGCCGCGGCTGCCCGTTCAAGTGTGCATTTTGTGAATGGGGTACCGGTGCCATCGGCAGCAAAATGTACCAATGGTCCCTGCCGCGTGTGCGCCAGGATTGGGAAGCAATTGTCGCAGCGGGCATCAAAGACATCTGGTTGGCAGATTCAAATTTTGGTGCACTCAAACAAGATCTGGACAAGGCCAGATTAATCGTCGAATTAAAAGACAGGACAGGATTGCCACAGTCTTTCGCCACCTCTTGGTCAAAAAAACACAGTCGCCAGGTGCAGGAAATAGCGTTGCTGTTGCACCACAATCAACTGCTGCCCCATTACCAACTGGCCCTGCAAACCCTAACACCCGAAGCATTGCGCCTGAGCAACCGGCAAAACATGAGCTCTAACGAGTACCAGCCCATTGCCAAAGAAATGTCGGAGCAAGGCGTACCTATAGCAGCGGAGCTTATTTGGGGCCTGCCAGGGGACAACCTGCCGGATTTCGAGAATAACCTGGACCAGCTGCTGGCCACTTTCCCCAACATCAATATTTTCGGTTACACCCTGTTACCGGGAACCGAGTTTTACCGGCGGCGCCAGGAGTACCAGATCGAGGCTATCCCGGTAGCGGGTTACGGTAAGGCCAAAGGTGAATATGTGGTGGGCTGTCACAGCTTTAGCCGAGATCAGGGCGAAGAGGGCTATTTTCTGATCAGCTCCCATATCCTGCTGGTACACGGACACATAATGCCCCTGACCACCCGGTTGTTGGCATTGCGCGCGGAAGTACCAGTATCACCCCTGTTGCGCGACATTCTGCGAGCACTTATTGCACAGCTGCAAAATCAATTGCAAGACCTGGATCTGCAGAACCGCATGTCTGTCTATGAAGGGCGTAACGCAATTTATCTCGCCGCACTGGCTGATCCGGACAACCTGTATAAGACCATTGCCAATACACTGCAACGACACCACACAGAGCAGGGGGCAGATGCACAGCTCACCCTACAGGTACTGCAACTGGATCGGGCATTGTGCCCGCGCGTTGGCGGCGAACATGCTCTGCGCGAGACCTTCGATTTCAATGCACAGGCCACCTTCCAGGCGTTGGCGGCTATGGAGTTGCCGGCGGATACAGCTGAGCTATCCGGGGACTGGACTGTGGATATTCAACACCCCGGGGGCGTAGGAGAGATTTTACACGTCGCCGATGGCGGCAGCTGGCTGCGTGGTGTTATCCAGGAAAACCAATTTGATACTTCAGAAGTTAGGTTAGTCGCGCTAGCATAGAGCAAAAATAACACGAGAGACATATAGCCATGCCAGAAATGAAACGTGAGGTCCGCCCCATCGAAGTCAGCTATATCTGCGATTCCTGCGGTCAGGGTATGATGTCCCGCACCGGTGAAATGGATCCCAAAACCGGTGATATAGAGCACCGCTGCCTGATTTGTAACTACCAGCAGAACTTCAAATGGCGGGAGTATCCGCGCATTGATCATATAGGCCTGGATGAAAACATCTGAGCATAATTAGCTGCCCTCGCATAGAGATCGCAGCCGCGCCAGACCGTCCAGGCTAGCCTCGCAATTACCATGTTGCGTTACCAGTGCGCTTACCAATTCTGCCGGGGTAACGTCAAAGGCGGGGTTTAGCGCCCGACTTCCAGCAGCAGCCAGATTCAGTTCACCCACATCACCTGCCGCATCCATACCCGCGATGCTCAAAACTTCGCCCGCGTCGCGCTCCTCTATAGGAATCTCTGCGCCAGTAAGGCACGACCAGTCGATGGTTGACTCGGGCAACGCCACGTAAAACGGCACATTATTGGCCTTGGCTGCAAGTGCCTTGAGATACGTGCCGATCTTGTTACAAACATCTCCGTTGGCAGCGGTACGGTCACTACCCACAATCACGCAATCCACCAGACCCTGGCGCATGAGTTGACCGCAGCTGTTGTCCGCAACAATAGTGCAGGGGACTCCCGCCCGTTGCAATTCCCAGGCGGTCAGGTTGGTGCCCTGGTTGCGCGGCCGCGTCTCGGACACCCATACATGCACCGGTATACCAGCCGTCATAGCCTTGTAGACAGGCGCCAACGCCGTACCCCACTGAATGGTTGCCAACCAACCGGCATTACAGTGCGTCATAATATTCAAGGTGCCATCCATAGGCAGGCCACGCAGCAATTGCAGACCGTGTTCGCCGATACTCGAACAGTTGGCAATGTCGTCTCGGCGTAATGCCTGAGCTTTGTCCAGTGCGGCCCCGGCTCGCTGTGAGGGCTGCAGTTCGCGCACTTGCGCCGCTACCTGCTGCAATGCCCAGCGCAGGTTCACCGCTGTAGGTCGGGTCGCCATCAAGGCCGCAATAGTCTTTTCCAGATTATCTGTCGATGGGTCATTTGCCAGCGCCTGGGCCAGGCCGAAGGCGGCAGTAATACCTATTAATGGCGCTCCGCGCACCTGCATAGTGTTGATCGCGTGGCAACATGCCGACAGGGAATCAAGGTGGACCCAGCGCAACGTATGAGGAAGCAAGGTCTGGTCGATGACTTCTACCGCCTGACACAGTGGATCCCAGCGCAGACTGGATAACTCGTCACCACTGAACATCAGGTGCTTCCAGCGGTTTCTTCACCTGCTTGCACAGTGGTTTCATATTGCCACTCGAAGACATTAAGCTCGATAAAGATAAAGGCGAACAACCATAATGCGGCGTCCCAGAAATCAAGGAAAGAGCCCGCCACCCACCAATAGGCGGCTGCCACAAACAACACCCCATATAACACTAACTTCACAAACTTGGTCATGCTCATGATCTGATCCGAAAGCACACCGCGCAATTGCAGGCGCACCTCTATTTCCAAAACGACACACACCAGTATCCAGTCCGCAGAATTGATCACGTCGGTCCATGCCAACCATCTCGCGGACCGCAGGGCCTCGCCATCTGCAATGATATTGAAGCCATTCAAACTATAGGCCTCCGCGCTCACCGATACACAGTTGATAGCATCCAGCGGCGCATAATCGTCCAGGTCCAGCAGCAAAGAATAATCCTGGTTTAATAAGGAACAGACATCAGTAATCGCTAAGGGAGTAATCTGATAAAGCGTTACCAGCTCGGCGTAATAGCCCGTAAACGCATAGGTAATTGCGAGATAACAAACACCACGTATGCCGTGCAGGCTCCATTTCACTGCGCCCTTGATGCGACGGTCATCCAGTATCGAGGTTTCCAGTTCAAACAGCAGTAACAAGATCACCCAGGCGCTAGTGTCGATGGTGGCGGCGAAGATCTGTATGATCTGTCCAGGCTCGAAGCTATTAACGAAGGTATGCTCCAGTGCCAGCAGCTCTTCTTGCAGGAACAGGTAGATATTGAAGCAAAGCAGTGAATAAATAAGGTACTTAACACAGGTAAAAACACGGTAGCCTGTTGCACCGCCAAAGAACCCGCCTCGCTCACCCATTAAACCGGCCCCCTGCTCATACTTGCAGTAGCAAGTGCTCTCGCTCCCAACTACTGATCACGCGGTTGAACTCTTCGAACTCGTCGAGCTTTACCGCCGCAAAGGCGCGCAAGAATAGCTCGCCAAATACTTCTTTCACCTCTGGAGAGTCCTGCAAGTGGCGCAGGCCTTCTTCCAGCGCGCGCGCCACCTCCACCGAATCCTCATTAGCCGTACCCTTGTGCGGTTCGTCCGGCTGCAGGTTTCGCTGCATGCCCAGATAGCCACTGGCCAGGGAAGCAGCGAAAGCCAGGTAAGGATTGACGTCAGCGCCGGGAAAGCGATTTTCAATACGCGTACCCGCCGCATTACTGCGCGGCACCCTGAACGCCGTGGTGCGGTTATCAATGCCCCAGTTGAGATTTACCGGCGCCGCGATTCCCGGCGCCAGGCGTCGGTAAGAGTTCACATTGGGGGCGTAAAAGCTGATTAACTCCGGCGTATAATGTTGCAGGCCGGCAATATAACTCATGAATGCTGGCGTATGCTGGCCGTTACTGTCGGCGAAAATATTTTCTCCCGTAGCGGTTCGCAACAGGCTCTGGTGAATGTGCATGGCGCTGCCAGGCTCTTTCTGCATGGGCTTGGCCATGAAGGTAGCGTACATGCCGTACTTATGGGCGGTTTCACGCACCGTGCGCTTAAAGGTAAATACCTGATCCGCCAGGCTCAGCGCGTCCCCATGCAGAAAATTGATCTCCATCTGGGCTGCACCATTTTCGTGGATCAGAGTGTCGACCTGCAGTTGCTGAGCCTCGGCGTAGTCATACATATCTTCAACGAAGTCCTCGAACTCCGCCACCGCATCAATACTGTAAGATAGCCGCGATGACTCAGAGCGTCCCGAGCGACCAACCGGCGGCGTCAATTCATTGTCTGGATCGGTATTCTTCTTCACCAGATAGAACTCCACCTCGGGTGCGACCACCGGGGTGAGGCCTTCTGCTTCATACAGCGCCAGTACGTTGCGCAATACGTTGCGGGTAGCCAGCGGATGTGGCTTGCCATCCTGGGTGTAGCAATCGTGGATAATCTGGGCGGTGGGCTCTCTCGCCCAGGGTACCAGGCGCATGGTGCTGGCATCTGGCTTGAGTATCATATCGGCGTCGGTGGGCTCGACAAAATCCCAATGCTCATCAGAGTATTCGCCGGTAACCGACTGTGCCAGAATACTTTCGGGCAAACGTGGATCACCCATGGTAAGAAACTGTTGCGCCGGAATGAATTTCCCCCGGGCGCTGCCGGTAATATCAGGCACCAGGCACTCCACTTCGGAGATCTGGTTTTTCTTCAGCCAGTCCTTAATAGCCTGCGTGTCGGATTCCATATGATGTCCAGCCTGCTTAAAGCTGGAAGTATCGCAGCAGAGCAAAGGCCGGTTCAAGGCTTTTCCGCCACTACTACCCCTAACGTGTTATGCCTCCCCCCAGCCCTGTGAAGGTATAGTTAAAACATGCAAAATCAATCACATGTAGATTCCTGGTACGCAGATTCTGCCAACCGACAACTGGATTTTCCTGCCCTGCAAGGCGAAACCAGCGCTGACGTTTGCATCATTGGCGGCGGCTACACGGGTTTGTCCGCGGCTATACACCTGCGCCAACTGGGCTACAGCGTCGCTCTGCTGGAGGCAAACTGCATAGGCTGGGGTGCCTCTGGACGAAATGGCGGGCATGTAGGCACCGGCCAGCGTGCGGAACAGGAACAACTGGAAAAGTGGGTGGGCATGGATCAAGCCAAAGCCCTCTGGCAATTGGGCCTGGAGGCGGTTGCTACCGTCAGTCAACTGATCGAACGCTACGACATCGACTGTGAACTTAAGCGGGGCAACCTGCACGTGGCTTCCAAAGCGAAGGAAACCGCCGGCTTGCAGGAAGAGGCCAACCACCTGCATCAAGTCTACGGCTATGAGCAAATACGTTATGTCGACCACAACGAAGTCGCTCAAATGACGTCCGGCAAGGGCTTCCATGGCGGCATCCTGGACAGCGGGGCAAGGCACCTGCACCCACTTAATTACGCACTGGGCCTGGCAAGTGCCGCCCGGGATCTGGGTGCGCAGCTATTTGAGGGCAGCCGTGTACTGTCCTACTCCGAGGGAGACCAGGTCAGCGTTAACACAGATAAGGGCCAGGTACGCGCGCGCTTTTTGGTGCTGGCCTGTAACGGCTATCTGGAAAAGCTGGAACCGCGCGCAGCCGGGCGCATCATGCCAATTAACAACTATATGCTGGCTACAGAACCGCTACCTGAGGACCTGGCCAGACGCCTGATCCGCGATGATACCTCCATGTCGGACAGCCTGTTTGTCATTAACTACTGGAAATTGTCTGCCGACAACCGTTTGTTATTCGGTGGCGGCGAGTCCTATTCCCGACGTTTTCCCGCTGATATTAAAAACTTTGTGCGCAAATATATGCTGCGCATCTACCCGGAATTAGCGGATAAACGCATAGACTATGGCTGGGGAGGCACGCTGGCCATCACCATGAACCGCATGCCTGACTTCGGCAGGCTGTCTGCCAATGTTTTTTATGCCCATGGATATTCCGGTCACGGTGTACCCACCGCAACAATGGCGGGAAAGTTGCTAGCAGAGGTAATCAGCGGCACCGCCGAGCGCTTTGATGTTATGGCTAACGTACCCTCACACACCTTCCCGGGAGGCACCTTACTGCGCTGGCCAGGCCTGGTGGCTGGCATGCTGTTTTTCAGCTTACGCGACCGCCTGGGCTAGCCGACACCAGGCAAACTGCCTTCTGGTGTGAAAACAGCGGCCAACGTCACACCCATGGATCATTCATTGCTAGAATGAGCACCGGTTAAGGCAACGGTCGTGAGTCATGCAAAGGGCGCCTGTGATTTCTCAAAATAATCTGATTCATGTCAGTGACAGCTGGCAACAACAACTACGCAATACCCTCACCACAGCAGACCAGTTGTTGCACAGGCTTGATTTGACTGCACAAGACGTGGGGTTTTCCGCGCGTGCCAGCGCCGAGTTCAGCCTTAAAGTACCACTGGCTTTTGTTAACCGCATGCGCCCGGGCGATCCCAGGGATCCTCTATTATTGCAAGTCCTTGCCAGTGCACAGGAGTTGCAGCAAACCCCGGGTTACGACGGCGACCCGGTGGGTGAAACTGGCGCCAGCAATCCACAGCGCGGCATTATCCACAAGTACCATGGCCGCGCCCTGTTAATCGTAAGTGGCGGCTGCGCGGTAAATTGCCGCTACTGTTTTCGTCGTCACTTCCCCTATAGCGACAACCAGAACAGCCGTGAGCAATGGCGAGAGGCCCTGCTCTACGTCCGCGCCGACAGCAGTATCGAGGAAGTGATATTGAGCGGCGGTGACCCGCTGGTTGCCACCGACGGGCAACTGGCTGAACTGGTCGCCGAAATAGCCAGCATTGAGCATGTGCGTCGCCTGCGTATCCACACCAGGCTACCCATTGTTATACCAGACCGTATTACTGATACCTTGCTGGACGCTATTTGCCACCCACAACTGCAAACCGTGATGGTCGTGCACTGCAATCACGCTAACGAAATAGACCAGTCCGTCCGTATTGCCATGTCCGCATTGAAGGGACGTGATATCACTTTGCTAAACCAAAGCGTATTGTTAGCCGGGGTGAACGACGACGCCGAAACTCTTATCGCACTGAGCGACAAATTATTTGCCGCAGGCGCACTGCCTTACTATCTGCATCTGCTCGACAAAGTTCAAGGTGCCGCACACTTTGATGTGTCCGAACAACGCGCAAGTTTGCTAATGGGTGAAATGGCGTGCCGCCTACCGGGCTACCTGGTACCAAAACTGGCACGGGAAGTCGCCGGGGCAGGGTCCAAAATTGTTGTGGCTGCGAGCTACTGCGATACGCCTGCCATCAATCATAGGCACTAGCCAGAACCACCACCTCACATTTCCACCAGGAGATAGATTCGCCAAATGCGCTGCGTCTTACATATAGGGACAGAAAAAACAGGCTCTACAGCCATACAGCAGTATCTGTATGCAAATCGCGAAGAGCTGCGCAAGGTCGGAGTCTGCAAATCATTGTCGGCCGGTAATATAAACAACCGAGCCTTACCCGCTGCCTTTATTCCTGACAACATGGCGGATGACTTTCTAAAGGCCCGGGAACTTGTCTCTTTACAACAGCGCCACAACTGGAAAGCTCAATTCCTGCGAGATTTTACTGCCGAGATTAGGTCCGCCAGTGAGTGGGCCGATGTGTTTGTTATTTCTTCTGAACACTTCCACTCGCGCTTACTGCACATCGATAAGGTGACTGCGCTACATGAATTCCTGGCGCCTTTATGCGATGACATTACCATTATTTGTTACCTGCGGCGCCAGGATCAAATGGCTCTAAGCCTATACAGCCAGGTATTGCGCGCAGGGTATGTACCGCAAACTATACTGCCTACACAGTGGACTGAAGAGCAAGACATCTACTTCGATTTTGAGCGACTGCTGGATCGCTGGGCACAGGGTTTCGGCGAGAACAATTGTGTGCCGCGAATTTACTCAAGGACAGACCTGGTCAATGGCGATGTGGTTGCGGACTTCCTCCAAACGGCCGCCATCTGCATTAGTCCCATCGCCACGACAGCAAAGAGCAACCCGGCGCTCTCTGCGGCAGCGCAAGCGGCGCTACTGCAGGTGAATGCACGCTTGCAGAACGATGACTCTGCGACCACCAGATCGCTGCGAGCGAAGTTTGTAAAATATCTGGAAGAGATTTCCGCTGGCGCAGGTGCCCTCCCCACGCGCGCTGAAGCCAGCACATTCTATAGCGCATTCAAACCGTCGAATAATGCGGTGGCACGGCGCTGGTTTGGCAGGGATGAATTGTTTGATAGTGGATTTTTGGAGTATCCCGAGACAGCGGATAACCATGCTATTGAGGAGGGCGTGGATTTATGGGAGCAATTTATATCGCAGGAGGGTGGGGACACACAGCAGCGTTAACAAAGAGCTCACCGATGCAGGATGTAAACCATGTGCCCGGAGTGCACCACGTCAATTTGGTCGGTGTGAGAGGATTCGAACCTCCGACCCCTTCGTCCCGAACGAAGTG
>JBALVO010000046.1:0-27554 GCA_036961445.1 Halioglobus sp. | reverse complement strand
GAACATGAAAGTATTAGCCCTTGGAGCCAGCAATAACAAACAATCGATTAATCGAATACTAGCTGCCTATGCCGCAAGCTTGCTTGATGAAGCGGACGTCGAAGTATTGGACATCAATGATTTTGAGATGCCCATTTTTAGCGACCAGCGTGAACAAGAGCTAGGTCAGCCAGAGCAGGCGAAGCAGTTTTATCAGAAAATCGGTGCAGCCGACGCGATTGTTATTTCCTATGCCGAGCACAATGGCTCTTACACCGCGGCCTACAAAAACCTGTTTGACTGGACATCGCGAATTAATAGCAAGGTTTTTCAGGGTAGGCCTATGCTGCTGCTATCAACATCTCCTGGCGCTAGCGGTGCTGCCAATGTGTTGGCGGCCGCCAGGAACTCTGCACCGCATTTTGCTGCTGATGTAAAAGCCAGTATATCGGTGCCGAGTTTTTACGAAAATTTTGATGTCGATACCAATCAGCTGACCAATGTTCAGCTGATGCGGGAAATGCAGGAGGCGGTCCAGTTATTGCGCTAGCCATCGAGCGGCTTTTGTCTATGGGCCACCTCACTCCCTGGCTGTTAGCAATTCTTTCAGGCTCACTTATCGCATTGTAAGTGCGCCTTTTTAGTGACTGCGTCTAGCGTAATGTGGCAATCATCGTTGTATAGTCTTCAAACCCCAGTTCCTGGGTAATCTCTTTGTGCCAAATTGCGTCCAGTTCGTCTGCAACGGACTCGCTCAAGTATTGCCTGGCCTGGCCTACTTGTCCCGCTCGTACCTTGGAGGAGTCGCTGTCCGCTGGCAGGCCGGCCACTGCAACGCTGCGATCGCGCATCAGCTTGTCGTCAAAGTGGTCTTTGTGCTGCTGCATGAATGACAGTGATGCATGCTCCAGTGTCATGGCAAGCAGTTCATCATCCAGTTCGATCTCCATAAATGCGGCCACACTGCGAATTGTCCCCTCCAGGTCATTTTTCATGTGCTCAAAGGCCATGAATAGTACGTCCGGGTCGTCGCGTCGGGCCCACCAGGACTTCAGGTGTATCCAGTAATTGCCCCCCGAGCTGCCGGGCGCGTTGCCGGCGGCGATGAATGTGCCGCGGGCGAAGTCATCCAGCGTTATCGTACCTGGCTCTACAAACCAGCCCTCCATGAATTTGTACATGGAGTAAAGCGCGTCTCTGGGGTCGCGGCAGGAGCAAATATAGCGTCCACCCTTGGGTATGCGGTGTGCATCCAGGTGGCTCTTGAAAATACGTGGATTGGCTTTCTGCGGACCATCCAGGTCAAGTCCCAGGTCCGTCGATGTTTCGATCCACGGTGCTACCGCGCTGATGTCCTCAAAATCCATATCCCCGCGGGTGCGCAGGGTATGGGCGATTTGTTGTAACCATGTGGTGCCGCTTTTGCCGAAGGGTGTTACCACGATGTCAGTCGCCCTGAGCGCGATACTCAAGCCTTTCTCCAGCCCTTCGGCGGAACCCATCAGGTCCAGTTTGGCTCGCAGTTCTTCAAGGGTCGACGCCCGCCTCGGTGGCGGTAGATCTGCTGTGCTGTCGGGAGTCGCCATTCGTATTCTCCAGCTTCTAGAGTTTTATATTGCTGGTACTGTAATCCAAATAGCGTCGCCACAAAACCCCCGGCAGGGCCTGTCGGCTTGGCGCAACACTGATGTCAGTGCACTTATTCCTTGGCGCCGTCCAGGGTAAGCCAGCGTTCCGGACGCATAATGTAGCGCTGCCAATCTGAAGGCGGGAGATTGGCAATAAAGTCACGTCCAGCTTGTTCGCCAAGGTAGCGGATGGCCATCGGGATTTCATGCAATGTACGATCGTCATCGGCAATCTCTATGAGCGGTCCCTCAACACTCACATACGCATAGGGCGGTGTCTCGTCCTGCACACACAGGCTGATACGCTTGCCAACATGTAGCAACTGGCCTTTGCGCGAGTCTGGCTGTGTCTCAAACCAGATATCACCGCCGGGCTCATACCAATACCAAACCGGGGCAGTAAGTGGTCCTCGTCCTTCATCGGATATACCAATAACAGCAACATGCACGCCCGCCAGGAACTCTTCGCGTTCAGTTTTGGTCATGTGCATGGTCATGCGGTCTCTCCTGCAGAAACTACCAACCCACGTGGTTGTGGCGGTGTTGAAAAGTTAGTCTACTATCAAACATGTTACTGTTCTTTTGTTTTAGCTAATCCAGAGGTCAGACGGCCACAAAATTGTGCAGACCGGTAGAGTATTTAACCAGAGTGAGCAGTCGAAGAGGGGTAGGTACAGCAACTGACTACTGGCTGTTGTATCCTCATCAGGTAGGTATACGCTTATGGAGAAATACATGACCACTAGTCTGGCCCACTCTGGATTTACGCGATTCCAGCCCTATCCGCTTTCACCTGCCATTGGGGCCGAATTACTCGGCGCGGATCTGTCCAATCCCGATGACACCTTGATTGCCGAGGTCCGCCAAGCCCTGCTGCAATACCAGGTCGTTTTTTTTCGTGACCAACAAATAACCCGTCAACAACATATCGCCTTTGCCAGATCGTTTGGGGAGTTGGAAGTCCATCCGGCAACGCCAAGGGATCAGTCGGATCCGGAGATTCTGCACATCGCCCATGGGCCGGACTCTAAAGGCAACGAGAACAACTGGCATTCGGATGTCACCTGGCGCGAAAAGCCTTCTTTGGGATCGATCCTGCGGGCGATTGAGTTGCCGGAGGTTGGTGGCGATACGCTATTTGCCAATATGGTAATGGCCTACGAATCACTTGATGAAGAGTTACAGCAACGGTTGTGCCAGATGACTGCGGTGCACGACATAGCCCGGGTATTTGCCGGACGCCTCGGCAGGGATGCGGCAAGCCTGCATGAAAAATTCCCGCCGCGGGAGCATCCCGTGATACGCACACACCCGGAAACGGGGCAGCGACTTATTTACGTGAACATAGCCTTCACTGACCATATCGTTGGCATGGATCGGGCGGAGAGCGACAAACTGCTCAAGCATCTTGTCCGCCAGGCCTGGTTGCCCGAGTACCAGTGTCGTTTTCGCTGGTCGCCGGGCTCGCTCGCTTTTTGGGATAACCGCGCCTGCCAGCACTACGCGGCCAGTGATTACTTTCCTGCTGTGCGAATCATGGAGAGGGCCACTATTGCCGGGGATAAGCCTTATTTAAAGGCTGGGGAAATATAATGGAACTGCCTACTATTCCGTCAATCAAGACCACTGATCCGCGTGTAGTTCGGGCGGCGATGCGCGATGCCGCACGCCATGCACCGGCTGCAATCGAGGAAGGCAGCGGGCTCGTTTATGTGCTGGGCTATCATGACAGCCGTCGCGTGTTGCTCGATCGTGAATTGAAGGGTGGTGAGCTGGCGCTGTTCGATCTTGTCGGGCTTAACGAGGGCCCACTGCGCGACTGGTACGCAGGGATTATGTTTGCCCAGGATGGCCCCCCGCACCACCGATTAAGGCGCCTGGTAAGCAAGGCGTTTACACCGCGTGCCGTGCAAACGCTGCGGCCGATTGCGGCAGCTTTGATCGATAAACGCCTGGCCAGATTGCAAGCCGCAGGGTCCGGTGATCTTGTAGCATTACTGCATGACGTGCCGATGCACGTTATGTGCGTGCTGCTGGGTGTTCCTGAAGCCGATGTGCCGCGTTTCCTGGATTGGGTGGATGCCTTGACGCCTGTGTTTGTGGTGATGAGCCCTGCGCAGATTGAAGCTGCGACCGCTGCGATTGACTCCTTGCTCGACTACACCACTGACCTTTGCCGGCGACGAGAAGCCGAACCGGCAGATGATCTTATCAGTGCGCTGATCGCCGCCGAGGAAGACGGTGATCGGCTGACACGTGCCGAAACTGCCGCGATGATTGCGAATCTGCTGGTTGCAGGGCACGACACGACAGCCAGCCAGACTTGTTGCTCATCACTGACATTACTGCAGCATCCGCACGTAATGGCCCTGCTGCAAGGCGATGCCGACCTTTTGGCGTCGGTTACTGAAGAGACTGTTCGTTTTGAGCCGAGTATCAGCGCATCGGGACGAGTGCCGGCGTCACCGTTTGAGGTCGCCGGCGAGATATGGCCGGCCGGCACCTTCCTGATGTGTGCCGGCATAACGGCCAATCGTGACCCGCAGGTATGGGATCGCCCCGATGACTTCGTGGCTGAGCGTTTTCTGGCACCGGGTGCCCCGAAGATGATGTCGTTCGGCGCTGGTGGACATTTTTGCCTGGGTGCCGCTCTGGCGCGAATGACGTTAGAAGAGGTAGTGCGTGGTGTATCGGCGTTGGCGCCGACTCTGGCAGCGGATGTCGACACGCTTGAATGGATAGCGCCCCTGGGCGCATACCCCAGGTCTTTGCCTGTAACCGTATAGTGACGCTGAGGAGCTATGCGGCCAGTGCAATCGCAGTTGTAAGCGAATAACTCGATTTATCCAGCCATCGAGGCTGCGCACGCAGCTTCGCCAATCTGTGGATTAGGCCGCTGCTTCCTCAGCTTGTTCCGCTTCTTCGGGAGTTTCCAATTGCGCCAGCTTGGCTTCCAGTTCTTTAACCTGGTTCTGTAGTTCAGCTTGTTCGGTCTTGGACTTGTTCAGGGATTTCTGTAACAGGTCATTTGCGGCTGTTCTTTCAGCGAGCTTCTTTTTCCCTGCGTCCAGGTTCTTCTTCATCTTGGCAGGATCAAACTGCTTGAGGGTCTTTATTTCTTCACGCTCCTGAGCGAGATCCTTTTGCAGGCCTTTAAGACGCTTTTTCTGTGTGGCGATCTCTTCCTGGAGGTTTTCACAGCGTTGGTGTAGTTCACGATTAAGCTGTTCTATGCGTTTGTTCGCAGAGCTTTCCTTGGAAAGCGTAGTGATCTGCTCCAGTTGTATCTTAATGACGGCTTTCTGCTCCTCTTTTTCCTGTACAAAGCGCTCAATCTCTGCAGATTTAGCATCGATCTCGGCAGACTTGGCATCAAGTTGGACCTGGTACTCTGATCTTAGTTTGGTTTCGAGTTCCATAACTCGTTCCAGATTTTTTGCTGTTAGCATTGTGTTTCTCCTGTGCAATTTTTGTATCAGTCGTGTGGCTAATTAAGTTGGTTGACTTGAAATCGGGTTATCCTGAGGGCGAGATTAGTGACTCGCTGCAACTTGCCGTTGCAGATACCCAATAATATCGCCCGACTCGTAAATCCACTGAAACCCGTTCTCACCATCATTAATGCGCAGGCAGGGCACTTTCAAATTCCCACCACCTGCCAGAAGTTCCTCCCTGGCGGTATCTGAGCGCTTTACATCCCGGGTTTCGATATTCAGGGACTGGCGTTTCATTTCCCGGCGCACCTTTACACAGAAAGGGCAGGCTTCGTACTGGTAAAGTGTTAGATCGGCCGATTTTTTGTCGATACTGGCTTGCAGTTCAGGTTCACGGGTGACTCCTGGGGGAGTGAATATCCAGTTGAACAACAAAATGAGTTTGCCAAGGATCAGGCGGATGAGCTGCATATTTATTCCAGTTGTTGGGTGGCCGCTGCATTTACAGGACACTTCACTTACACATTCCGGGAAGTGTCAGGCCAGAGCCTGGTGACTCCAGCCGAATTAATTACTGTAAGGAATGCTATCAGCCGGATGCCTTGACTGTAGCTAACCCTATGATTTATATAAAAAATAGCGGGAAAAAAAGACCTTGGCTGTGCTGCCCCAGGTATTCGGCCTGCCGAGTTTGGCTCGTTGCTAAAGCCCTGGACGCAGTTAAGTAAATCAAAGAACTGCAAGGGCTTTTCCAGAAATCGGCGCGCATTGTAACCGAAACCGCCGGTATGCTGAAGTCTGATGGGTCATATTTACCATCTGGTTGGTACTAAGTCGAAGATTTACAAAAGCTTCCCAGGATCGAACGTCGAAACAGGATAAAGCAGAGCTTGACGACTTGCAGCGCTGCAAATCACCCGGGCAGGCGCAGGGGCTTCCGGGTATTCCCAAATTGAGTGGTAAGGGCGATCACCCTGGGACCCTCTGCTGCGGGCAAAAACCCTCAGACTGGGCATCGACTAGACTCGATATCTCACTGTCTCCGATGAGTGGCAGGTATCCATCCGCATCATCCACGAGTATCCATGCTTGTATTCGAAGCTCCATAGCCCCCGCCGCGCATGCCTGTATTAGCGATTCCTGATTGAGCCGGGTATCGACACCCATGCTAGCGGAGGCCGACTCGCCAGTTTCCCGGGCCTGCAGTAGCCGCCGTTGATAATCGACTACGTCGTCCAAGCGCGAAGCTGGCAGTCGCAATACCACACCATTGGACACGGTTGGTGGGAAGTTTACTCGATCAACTTCCCGACCGACTGTCAAAATATCCAATCGGATGTCATGGTCAAGCTCAACAACGCCATCATGTGAAAACGCTAAGCGCATAGAAACGGTGTCTAATAGTGCCCCATCGGGTAGAGCCAGCGCTAAGCGAAACTGACCGGCATTCACGGTCAAATAGTCAACGCCCCGCAACTCCCAGGCAGTGCGCAACTGTATCTGTGAGCAGCCACCGAGCAGCAAAAGGCAGAGAAATAAAGTCGCTGCTGCCAATGACGGGTATTTCAAACCATTCTCCTGTGGAACCATCGAATAAAACCGGTATAGAACCCATAAAGCCGCCTGAGTCTGCTTAAAATCTGTGTCATATGAAATGTCGCTCGCTCAGTCTTGGCATACAGTAGCTGATGTTTCGGAGCGGCGTCGACTAGTTAATCCGCTGAACTTGCTAGAACCAGTCCTATGTCAGAAATGGATTAGTGGCGTCTAACGCAATGGTTATAGAGCTTGCCGAGGGTCGGACAGAATCGGATACGCAGGATTCTGGTCAGGTTACCGTTGCGGTAGGCGCGGTAGGCGTGGTTGGCACGCTTTCTGCTCTATACTCTGGTGACAGTTGTTTTCGGGGTGGGTTTTGCAGGACAAAGCACTAGCAATGGGGTTGCCACACTGGCAGCAGGCCTTCCTCCGGCGGCATCGGCTACCGGAAGGCTACCTGCCGTATGCACAACAATGGTTCATGCCGCTGGCGCAGCACCTCGCTGAGCACCAAATTGGTGCGGGGCGACCTGTGCTGGTTGCCCTCAACGGCTCTCAGGGCTCGGGCAAGACCACGGTCTGCGATTACCTGCGCTGCTATCTGCAAGAACACTCGGGCCTGCGTGTGCTATCCCTTTCCCTGGATGATTTCTACCTGACCCGTGCAGAGCGCGATGACCTTGCAGACAGGGTTCACCCGCTGCTGGCCACCCGGGGCGTGCCGGGTACGCATGATATGGGTTTATTGCAACAAACCCTGGCCACACTGCTGACCGAGGTGCCCATCACCCTGGAAATTCCCCGCTTCGACAAGTCGGTGGATGACCGTGTGCCGCGCACAGACTGGGATGTGGTTGTCAACGGCGTGGATATCGTGTTGCTGGAAGGGTGGTGCCTGGGTGCCTGTGCGCAAACCGATGTGGAACTTGCGGTGCCGGTTAATGCCCTGGAAACACAGGAAGATCCGCGGGCAGAGTGGCGACACTATGTGAACCAGGTGTTGTCGCGGGAATTCGAGCCGCTGTATGGCCTGGTGGATCAATGGGTCATGCTGGGCGCGCCTTCCTTTGACTGCGTCTACCGGTGGCGTATGGAGCAGGAGCAGAAGCTGGCTGCACACAGCCGGGGCGATGCCATCATGAATGCATCCGAGGTAGCCCGTTTTATCCAGTTTTACGAGCGCATAACGCGGCATTGTCTGCGGCAGTTACCGTCGCGGGTACACGATTTCTACCAGCTTGATGAGGCGCGTCAGGTGACCAGTCATCGCCATTATGAGAGCCCCGGCAATGAGTAGTGTCGAGGCTACGCAGTTCCTGGTATTTACCGATCTGGATGGTTCGCTGCTGGATCACCACAGTTATAGCTATCAGGATGCGCTGCCGCAATTGCGCGAACTGGAAAGACGGGGAATACCCGCGATCCCGGCCAGCAGCAAGACCCGCGTGGAGATCGAACGCCTGCGGGCGGAGCTGGGCAATGAGCATCCGTTTATCGTGGAAAACGGCGCAGCGATATTTATTCCCGTGGGCTATTTCGATGCCCAGCCGTCAGCTACCGTGGCGCGCGATGGTTATTGGGTGCGCGAGATGAGTCCCCCCAGGAGCCAGTGGCTGGAATTGCTGCGCGATCTGGAAGAACAATTCAGCGGCGATTTTGAGTATTTTTCTCGCGCCGGCACAGAGGGCATTATGCGCATGACCAACCTGCCCCGGGAGCGAGCAGCGGAGGCCAATACACGGGAATACAGTGAACCGGTGAAATGGTTTGGTGATGAATCCGCCAGGGAAGCATTTTTACAGCGCCTGCAGGCGGCGGGTGCGCGGGTATTGCAAGGTGGTCGTTTTCTCAGCGTATGCGGTGACTGCGACAAGGGCAGCGCGCTGCGATGGTTGCGGCAGGTCTACCTGCAGCAACAGCCGATTCGGTCTTGCCACGACCTGGCCGTGGGTGACAGCGCTAACGACTGCGCTATGTTGGAAGCGGCGGAGTCCGCCCTGGTGATACGCTCCACGGTACATGATTTTCCGTCTTTGCAACGTACACAAGGCATTATTTACAGCGATGACTTTGGGCCGGCGGGCTGGGCCCAGGGCGTTGCTCACTGGCTGCATCAACAACAATTACATATCCGCGAGAATTGAGGTTTCACAGTCATGGGCGATTTTTACCAGAACGGCATCATAACGACCTTGCACAACCTGTCGGACCGGCCGGTTGAGCAACTGGAAAGTGAACTGCTGGAATTTTCCAGACAGCGGCCGATGGGCTTGATACTGCCTTCCCTGTTCTCCGAACTGGAAGGGCAGGCATTGCCCTCCATCCTGGATGAGTTGGTCAAGGTCCCTTACCTCAGTGAAATCGTTATCGGCCTGGACCGGGCGAACCAGCAACAGTACCAGCAGGCCCTGGGCTTTTTTGCTCGCCTGCCACAACGCCACCGCGTGCTTTGGAATGACGGGCCTCGCCTGCAGGCCCTGGACAAACAACTGCAGGATCTCGATCTGGCGCCCAAGGAGTTGGGCAAGGGGCGCAATGTCTGGTACTGCATGGGCTACACCCTGGCTTCGGGAGTTGCCGAGTCGGTGGCGTTGCACGATTGCGACATCCTCACCTACGACAGGAGTTTGTTGGCGCGCTTGATTTATCCGGTAGCGCACCCGCGTTTCAACTACGAATTCTGCAAGGGTTATTACTCGCGGGTGGCGGATGGCAAGATCAACGGCCGGGTCAGTCGCCTGCTGGTGACACCACTGCTGCGTGCGTTGATGAAGACCCTGGGGGACATGGAATACCTGGACTACATGGACAGTTTTCGCTATCCCCTGGCGGGTGAGTTTTCTTTCCGTCGCGATGTGCTGAACGACATCCTGATTCCCAGCGATTGGGGGCTGGAAATCGGCGTGCTCTCGGAGATGTACCGCAACTATGCCAACAACCGCCTGTGCCAGGCCGATATAGCTGACGTTTATGATCACAAACACCAGGAGTTGTCTGCCAAGGACGACAACGGTGGGCTGTCCAAGATGTCCATCGACATTTCCAAGGCGCTTTTTCGCAAGTTGGCCACGCGCGGTGTAACCTTTAACACTGAAACCTTTCGTTCATTGAAAGCGACCTACTACCGCATTGCCCTCGATTTTGTGGAGACCTACCACAACGACGCATTGATGAACGGGCTGACCCTGGACATCCATAGTGAGGAAAAGGCAGTGGAGCTGTTTGCGGAGAACATCATGAAGGCGGGCGAGGCGTTTTTGGATAGGCCTATGGAGCGGCCTTTTATTCCCAGCTGGAACCGGGTTATTAGTGCGGTGCCGGATATATTGCAACAACTGCTTGCAGCGGTGGAGGCAGATCAAGCCGAATTTAATACGGCTTAGGACGTAAAAGCGATGTTACGGAAAGTGCAACAGCAGGGTCAGCTCGGGCAGCGTGTGCAACGTCACCTGGATGCCATTTATCACCAGAATCCGCTGGGCGCGAATCTGCATGGCCTGGCCGGTGAGTTGTTGCAGCTGATGGGCCTGGATGAGTCCATGGCGTCCCCTGAGCAGCATACCAATCATTGGGATCAGCGCGATGCCATGTTGATTACTTATGGGGACAGCGTATTGCGCGATGGGGAGCGCCCACTGCAGACCCTGAAACGATTTCTGGACGCTTATACAGCGGATGAACTAGGTGGTGTGCATATTCTGCCCTTCTATCCCTGGAGTTCCGATGACGGATTCGCGGTACTGGATTACTCCAGCGTTAATGAAGCACTGGGGAACTGGAGCGATATCGAAGCCATAGGCAGCGATTATCAGCTGATGGCAGACCTGGTGATCAACCACTGCTCCGGACGCAGCCTGTGGTTTGAGAATTTCATTAAGGGTCGCTCACCCGGGCAGGGGTATTTCTATACCGCCTCCCCGGAGGATGACCTCAGTCAGGTGGTGCGTCCGCGCACCTCCGAGCTGTTGCGTGAGGTGCAGACCTCCGCCGGTATACAACATGTTTGGTGCACCTTCAGTCACGACCAGGTAGACCTGGATTTCCGCAATCCGCAGGTGTTAAAGCAGTTCGTATCCATTCTGCGTCAGTATATGGATCACGGCGTTAAAATTTTTCGTCTGGATGCAGTGGCCTTCCTGTGGAAGATCCCGGGTACCACCTGCCTCAACCTGGAGGAGACCCATGAAATTGTCAGGCTGATGCGCACGCTGGTGGAGCATGTCAGCGCAGATGCGCTTTTGATCACAGAAACCAATATCCCG
Source organism: Halioglobus sp. (assembly GCA_036961445.1). GTDB lineage: Bacteria > Pseudomonadota > Gammaproteobacteria > Pseudomonadales > Halieaceae > JBALVO01. The sequence goes on along the minus strand of JBALVO010000046.1, from coordinate 16,712 downwards.
AACCGCGAAAACCTCTCCTATTTTGGCAACGCGAACGAGGCGCACTGTGTCTACAATTTTTCGCTGCCGCCATTGCTGGTCAACGTTCTTATCACCGGCGACTGCACGTACTTGAAGCACTGGATGATGAGTATGCCGCCGGCCCAGAATGGCACAGCCTACTTCAATTTCATTGCCTCCCATGACGGCATAGGATTACGCCCCGCAGAGGGTCTGTTATCGGAAGAAGAGTTGCATACGCTGGTGACCACCATGCAGCATTTTGGCGGCAATGTATCCTACCGTGCCCTGGAAAACGGTGAGCGCAAACCCTACGAGATCAATATTTCCCTGTTCGACGCCCTGCAAGGCACTGCATCCGGACCCGATACCTGGGGCGTGGATCGCTTTGTCTGTGCCCACGCCATCATGTTGGGGCTGGAGGGCATTCCCGGTATCTATATTCACAGCCTGTTAGGTACGCGCAATGACTATGACCGGGTGGAGAATACCGGACATTACCGCGCCATCAATCGCCACCAATGGGATTACGATGCTCTCACCGAACATCTGGCGCAACCCGATTCCAGCCACAGCCAGGTGTTTACTCGGATCAAAGGCCTGTTGGCAATTCGGCGCCGGCAGGCGGCGTTTCACCCCAATGCCACGCAGTTTACGCTGCATCTGGGTAATAGCCTGTTCGGTTTCTGGCGCCAGAGCATGGATCGTCGCCAGAGTGTTTTTTGTATCAGTAACATCACCGCGCAGGTGCAGCTGCTGGCATTGGAGGCGATCAACCTGATCGACACGGAGGAATGGACGGACCTGATCGGTGCAGGGGAGTTCGTGTCTCGCGACCAGGTGGTGGAGCTGCAACCTTACCAGACCCTGTGGATAAGCAACGCACCTGATTACACATAGTACCGTGCCGGCGTTCATGGATGCCGATACGCGGGGTCTTTATCTCACATGCTTGGGGCGATTAGCCCGGACATAGAAGCGATTGCAGTATAGCCTGGAGCTTGTGCCTGGCTAATGATCCTCCACTCCCGGCCACGGATCTCTCCACAGTCGAATGCTCGCGAGGGGCCTGGTCCGTAAGTTGACGAATTCCAGGGAGTATCTAAAACCGAACTCCGAATCTGATATGAGTTTTACGCCATGGCGCGAATTTCTGCCAGCGCCTGGTCAATCTCCGCCTCATTATTGAGCAGGCTGGGCGCGAAGCGAGCATAGCTCTGACGATAAGGTGTACTACTCATGATGATGCCTTTTTCATGCATGCGTTTTACCACTTCATCAGGCTTCATCCCGGCCACGTCAAAACACACCAGACCTGATGAAAGCGCTGCTGTCATCGGGGTGTACAGTTCGACATGAGACATTGCAGCCAGTCCCTCTTTTGTTTGCGTGTTCAAAGTATGAATACGCGATTGTACATTGGCTTTGCCCAGCTGCTGGTGCAGCTCGAAGGCAGCTGGCAGCGCCCAGCGATGCTCAAAAGAGTGAAATCCTCCGGGGGTGAAATGCATGCCGTTTGGCACCTCGCTGAGTGGCATTTGTCCCAACCAGACCGCAAAGGAAGCGCTAAAACTGGGAATTACCGGCACACTCCGCCCCCAGGCCTTATCATTGCCCCAGATGACTCCAGTACCCCTGGGGCCAAAGATCCATTTGTGGGTGCCGGCAATGAAGAAGTCGCAACCCAACTGGCTGACGTCCTGATCTTCAATACCAAATCCGTGCACTCCATCAACACAAAAGACAATCTGGTCGGCTTCATCTCGTGCGGAATTAGCGGCATTTACTACCTCTGACAAAGCCTTGATAGGTAATTTGACGCCTGTGCTGGAGTGCACCCAGGTAACCGCGACCACTCGAGTTTTATTCGTAATACCCTGCTTGAGCCGCTGCTGGCATTGCGCCACAGAGACCTCAGCAGGATTGTCGTAAAGCGCTACACGCTTAACCACTGCGCCACTTCGTTCGGCCTTGTGGGACAGCGACATGTCAGTGGAATAGTGATCATGGGTAGTTTGCAGCATCTCGTCACCGGGGTTTACCTGCAGCCCGCTATAGACCATAGCGGACCCCATTGTGGTGCTATCCGTCAGCGCGATCTGCGTCCAGTCACCACCCATATAATTCGCGGCTGACTGGGCTATCTGCATATCGATAGACCGATAATGTTCGTGGAGATAGTCCGCTGGATTCTCGTCGAAGGCCCGGCGATGTTTTTCTATCTCGCGGGAAACCGGAGCAGGATGTGAAGTCAGTAAAAAAGTGGACAGATGAATATAATCGCGGGTCAGAGGAAACATATCCCGCAGCGCCGGCCAATCTGACGCCCCAATCGGTTGCAGGGTATCCTCTTTTGCAACTGCAGGCAGTGAGGCTGACGATAGCGCAGTAGCGCCAATTGCCATACCCGCGGAACCCAGGAATTCTCTTCTTAGCATAATGTTATCCTCTGTCGGCAATCGCAGTATAGCAGGTGAATCTTTACCCCCATGTCCCCGCGAAAAAGAGGTCGGCAGGATGGGGCAATAGCAAAATCCGGTAGCGGCAGGTTAATTTTTCGATACCCTTAATACTGTACAATAGCCGCCATTCATTAACCCCTTTTATTGGTGGCAATCATCAACACCCCTGCGCAAATTAACTGGCGAGCCGCGGCTGCGGCATACTTTTTCCTCAGCGCCTTGATAGGCTTTATGCTCGGTGTTTCTGTTACCGAAAAACCACCTATGACCAGCCACGACATACTGATCATGGCATATTATAGTCTGAGTCTGTTTGTCGTCGGGGGCGTAGATCTCGGCACCCCGACAGGGGGCTCAGATATCGCCAGGGCTTTTGTCTGGATGGCTTATTTTGGCGCTCCCATTCTTGCCGCTACCACGTTAATTGACGTTTTTCTTAGAGCGTTTGCACCGCAAACCTGGGAACTAAGGCGCCTTAGAGGTCATGTTGTCGTGGTGGGAGCCGGCGAATTGAGCCTTAGCTATCTTCGAGTACTGCGCAAACATAATGCCAGTGTGCCTATCGTAGTTGTGTGTCGTGAAATTGAGCAAAGCTCGGAAGATGAAATTCGACAGAGTTTTGGCGCCAGGGTGGTCATAGGCGACATCACGCACAAGTTTTTCCTCGGCCAACTCAAGCTAAAACGCGCAGCGAAGGTGCTGCTTTTATGCGAAGACAGCTTACGCAGCTATGAAGCCGCCAGCATCATCACTCGACTAGTGCCGGGCATTGGTCATAAAGTAATTGTGCACTGCGGCAGTTTGCGGTTTATGCGCGCCATGATGTCCACCCGGGTAGCGCAAGAATGCCAAACGTTTAATACCTATCATCTCGCAGCTTCAGGTCTTGTACGCACGCATTTAATGAAACAATTCGAAGAAACCAAACCCAAGGACACTGTTGTTCTGGCAGGCTTTGGTCGCTTTGGGCAGACAATTCTGGAAGAACTGCAGGAGCGGGCACTGGATGAAATGGACACTGTGGTCATTATCGATAAAGATGCCCATCGTCGTATTCTGGTTGCCGATGAACAAATGGCATTTGAACGAAATTACCGCCTGGTTCTTATCGAAGGTGATATTTCCCATCCCGAAACCTGGGCTGAGGCGCGGAATGCAGTAGAGCTGGATAGCCCCGACACGGTAGTCGTCCTGGGCACGGGACGAGAAGAAGAAAACCTGCGTACGGCTTTGTGGTTAAGACAGAAAAATCCCAAGGCCAAAATATTTTCCCGCAGCTCCAAGGAATCTGAGTTTGCCGCTGAAGTAGGGCAGGAAAAAGACATCGTGGGTATCAGTATTACCCAGCTAATCGAAGAAAACATTCCTGTTGATTGGGTGCAGGTAAACGTATAAACAGTAAACGCTGCAGTGCAGTACTGCCATCAGCTCACGATATCCACGTAACTATAGCAGCTCAGTTTGACTACCCTCGTTGGACAAAGATAGAAAATATCTTCATCTCGCTTGAGCCAGCGCAATATAGCTGTCACTTAAATGCATTAGAATCAGTTTTTAACGCAATAAAAGGAGAAGTTCGCGATGGGTTTGGTTGATCTATTGAAAGAGAAAGTTGAAAAACAATTGGCTGCCTATGATGAGCAACTTGAGGCAGCCCAGGCCAAAGCCAAGGCCAAGAAAGCGCAGGCGAAAGCGGACGTTGCTGGCGCCGAGCTTGAGCAGCAGTTTTTGACCGAGGTTAACGATATCAAGGACAAAATGGCTGAAGGACAAGCGTATCTGCAAGAACTGGCAGAGGCGGGTGAAGAGAAGGCCGAGGAGATAAAGTCGAAGGTCGCCAGCTTCTTCGATTAGGGCGACAGGTAAACCCGGCGCTTGGACGATAGAATTTTCCAGTCTTTATAAAACCCGGGGGCAATCACCACGGAGTTGCTCGACGAACCTGACGTAGTCGACGCCGGTAATGCAGTGGAAGGAACGTTTGATGTTTTTGTGGTGGATTATTCAACGCTAATTCAGCGTTTCCATTCTGGTAGGTCACTGGTCATCTTGATGTCGTTTATCATAGCCAGAGCCTGCCATTCCTCCAACGGGAAGTGAATACCGTTCTCTTCCTCGCCATACTTTCGTTTCAGCTCGAGCTCAATGTCCCGATTAAAATCGAAAGCGCCAATCCCCCGCATCCCCCAACCACCGAACAGGCGGGCGTCTACAACGGTAAACGCGATAATACTCAGTTCCTCATGCCTGGTGTCGCGGACAATACGCCGAAACACTGAGTTCACATCCTCAAAATTACCTTCCAGCACTTGCAGGAAATGACTTCGGCTGGCCAACAAAATACCCGTCACCCCGGATTTCTCGTTATTCTTTTCGCTCGCGGCGGTGATGCTTTTAACAATATCCCAGTCAAGCGGGGCGACGCTGCGGCTCTTGTAAATAATCCGATACATACGGCTTTCCTATTCTTATGTAACCAATGGCGGCACCTTTAGTGTAGCGGACTTAAAGTGGAGGTGGCCAGAAGTTGTGGCAGCTCACCGGATACTCTCTGCAGCCAGACACGGCCGCTGTGGCCCAATTGATCGGAGGCCCGTATCGATTGCTGTAGGGATGCCGCCAATCCGGTCGCCAATAATCGCCGGTAAAACGGCAACTGGCGAACGTAGAACGGCAGGGTATCCTCCAGGGCGTCAGCGCTGGCCAGTTGCTCTCTAAAGAGGGCGGTGAAATGTTCGATCGCGCGCTGCAACTCAGCACTGAAAACCGGCTCTTGCGGCGGGATCAAGCGCCAGGTCATATCAAGTTCCAGCTGGCACTGGCCAAGGCATTCACCGGGGCGCCGCAGACCCCACTCTGCAGGACTAATCAGCGACAACAGCCAGTCCCCTTTCCGCCAATACAGGTAATAGGGTTTACTCGGTACCGGCTTGAAACTGAACTCGGCCGACAAGACCAGTAGGGAGACCAGGTAGTCTCCCAGCAGACGCGGGGCTGATTTTGGCGCTACCGCAACGGGTTGCAGGGACTGCCAGGCATCCAGCACGGGCACCAGGCCCTTGCCTTGGGGATTTGGGTTGGTTTTCATATCATCACTATTAAAGAATCGACCAGTGCTGTACGCAGAAGCGGGCCAAAGCGATTAATTCCGGGTTTCGGGCTCTGCCTGACTGCGCAGGCTGGCAGCCGGAAAATTTGGCGGTATGACCGCAGGTGGTGGGCAACAATGCCGCCGGCACGGACAGGATCGCCCCGTCCGGTGCGCCGATCTGGGGAACACCGGTTATCGATCTCCAGCGCGCCGCTGGTCCAAAGGCGGCAAACCTGCGTATTATCTGGCATTACATAGTGGAGGTTTAACATGAGCAATATCATCACCCTGGACGAAAGCATTTTGGTACAGCGACCGCTGCATGAGGTTTTTTCCTACATCTCGGAGTTTTCCCGTATCGCTGAGTGGGACGCGGGCGTGGCCAGTGGGCATAAGCTCACCAACGGTGTACCCGCCGTGGGCAGTGAGTACCGCGTTGATATGAAGGCAGGGTTCTCATTGCACTACAAGGTAGTGGAATTCGAAACCGACAAGCGCATGTTGATGGCGGTGGATTCTTCGCTATTCACTGCCAGGGAAGAAATTTTCTTTGCTGCAACCCCATCCGGCACCAGCGTGCGCTATATCGCCAACTTCAATTTCCCCAAGGCACTGGCTGCGGCCAACCGTGTCTACCCTGCCGCCATGCACAGGGTGGGTAAAGTCACTATGGAGGGAATGAAAAAAGCGCTGGAAGATAAGTTCGAGCCGCCGGCTGCCTCGCGCAAACTGGCGCTGGCCGACAAGCTGGTACTGCCTGGTATCTGGCGTTTTACCAAGCTGGGTTACCGCTCCTCCCGCAAACGCTGGAAGCCCGTTTCGGCCTACCTGGAAAACCGTCACGCCCTGGTCACCGGCGCCACCTCGGGGGTGGGCCTGGCAGCGGCGAAAGAGTTGGCCGAGTTCGGTGCCCGCATCACCCTGGTGGCTCGCGACCGCAGCAAAGCTGATACAGTGTGCAAAGAGTTGCGCGAGCAAACCGGCAACCCTCATATCCAGGTAGAACTCGCGGACATGAGCATCATGGCAGATGTCCACGCACTGGCAGACCGGCTGGTTGCAGCGGGAAAGCCTATCGATATGCTGATCAACAACGCCGGTGCCCTGTTCAATCCTCGCCAGCAGACCCCGGAAGGTCTGGAAAAGAGCTTCGCCCTGTTATTGCTGGGCCCGTACGTACTGACCGAGCGCCTGCGGCCGCTGCTGGCAGAGTCGGAAGCGCCCCGGGTAGTTAATGTCCTGTCCGGCGGCATGTACTCACAGAAAATCCACGTGGATGATCTGCAAAGCCAGCGTGGCACCTACTCTGGTTCAGTTGCTTACGCCAGGGCCAAGCGCGGACTGATGATCCTCACCCAGGAGTGGGCGGAAAACTGGGCCGGGGATGGCATCGCCGTCAACGCCATGCACCCCGGCTGGGCCGACACCCCCGGAGTAGAAAACGCGCTGCCGGGTTTCTACCGCGCTACCAGGCGATTTTTACGCAGCCCCGAAGAGGGCGCTGATACCGCTGTCTGGCTGGCCGCTTCAACCGAAGCGGGCAAGGTGTCCGGCAAATTCTGGCTGGACCGGGAGCAGCACCCCAGCCATATTTTCCGTCGCACAAAAGAAACCGGGGAAGAGCGGCGTCAGTTGTTGCAGACCCTGCAGGAGCTGATGGAGAGCACCACTCCCGCCAAAGCCAAAAAACGCGGCAAACGCAGCGCCTGATAAACCAACAAAACGGGCTGACACTGAGTCAGGCAGACCGGGGAGAGAACCATGGAAGCGATGAAACTACGAGCTCCAGGCGGCTTGGACAAGCTGGAATTATCGAGCATCGATATCAGGGCGCCCGGACCGGGAGAGATCCAGGTCGAGGTCAAAGCCAGCTCGTTGAATTTCCATGACTACGCGGTGGTCGTCGGGTTGCTGCCCACTGATGACGGGCGCATTCCAATGTCAGATGGCGCAGGCATTGTCACCGCGATAGGTGATGGTGTGCAGAACTTTGCAGTGGGCGATAGGGTGCTCAGCCACTTCTTCCCCCACTGGGCGGACGGATCCGCCGGTTTTGAAAAACTCCAGGGCGTACCCGGGGACAACGTTGACGGCTTTGCGGCACGCACGGTGACCATGCCCGGCGCCGCGTTCAGTCGTATGCCGGCCAATCTCGATTTCGAACAGGCTGCCACCTTGAGCTGCGCCGGGCTGACCGCCTGGCGAGCGTTGATGGTGGAAACGCACCTGCGCCCCGGCGACTGGGTATTAGTGCAGGGCAGCGGCGGCGTATCACTGTTCGCACTGCAGTTTGCGAAAATGTTGGGTTGCCGGGTCATTGCCACGTCTTCCTCAGACGAGAAGCTGCAACGCCTGGAAGCCCTGGGCGCTGACCAGCTGATCAACTACAAGTCAGTGCCCGCATGGGGCGACGAGGTGCTGGCGTTAACCGGCGGGCAAGGCGCTGACCTGGTAGTAGAAGTGGGAGGCTCCGGCACAGTGCCGCAATCCGTGCGTGCGGTGTCTTTCGGCGGCTGTATCAGCATGATCGGTGTGCTCACCGGAATCGCCGGGACGGTACCCACTGCCGAACTGTTCCAGAAGAACGCCCGCATCAGTGGTATCACCGTCGGCAGCCAGGCCCACCAGAGGGATATGATTACCGCTGTTGAGGTCAATAACCTGCAGCCGGTGATCGACAGCCGCTATCCATTGGAACAACTGGCAGACGCTTTTCGCCACCAGGAGTCACAGCGCCATTTCGGTAAGATTTGCGTGACCCTCTAAATCCGGTGCTGCGAGAGTTGAGGGAAAGTGCGCTTGCAGATTGGAGCAGGGCAATTGTTTGAAATTCCGCGGCCTGAGCCCTATGCGTGCAGTAAGTTTAGCTGCCGCTACCGTTATTCACTATCATCATTGATAACTGGTTGTCCGCTGTTAACATCTCTTTATGGAAATTGAACAGCCTGAGCGCAACGTAACACTGGTATTTGGGGCCAGCGGCTATATCGGCTCAAACCTGGTGCCGTTTCTTACACAGCGAGGGGTGCGGGTGCGAGCAGTGTCGCGCAACCGCGCTGTGCTTGAAGGCCGTGAATGGGCAGGCGTGGAATGTGCCAGTGCAGACGCCCTGCGCCCCGCTTCTCTGGATGACGTTCTGGCTGATGTCGATGTCGCGTATTACCTGGTTCACTCCATGGCCGCCGGCGACAACTTCGGCGAGCTCGACCTGGAGGCCGCTACTAATTTTCGCGATGCGGCAGGGCGCGCCGGTATCCGGCGTATCGTCTATCTAGGTGGCCTGATTCCGGATAACCCACAGTCTTTGCATCTGCAATCGCGCTTCGAAACAGGCGAAGTGCTGCGCCAGGGTCCAGTGCCGGTTACCGAGGTCCGCGCGGGTATGATCATCGGCCCGGGATCGGCCGCATTTGAGGTGATGCGCGACCTGGTGAATAACCTGCCGCTAATGGTAACGCCTCGCTGGGTGATCTCGCGATCGCCGCCCATCGCTCTTCCCGATTTGCTAACCTACCTGAGTGCCGTTGCCGAACTACCCGCAGCAGCCGGGCAGGTTTACGACGCAGCGGGGCCAGAGATCCTCACCTATGCTGAAATCATGCGCCGACTGGCAAGCATGCTGCACAGGTCCATAGTGATTATCCCGGTGCCTGTACTGACGCCCAAACTGTCTTCTTACTGGTTGCGGCTGGTTACCAGCGTGCCGGTGAATGTCGCCCGGGCACTGATCGATGGTTTGAAACACGATGTGCTGGCAAATGACGAAGCGCTGCGCAAGCTGGTGCCCATCCGCCTGCACAATCTCGAAGAATCCATTGGCGCAGCGCTAGCGGCTGAGCGCGACCACACTATTCCCGCGCATTGGGTAGAGGGTTCCATACGCTGTCGTAATTTTGAACCCAAATACGCTTATTATGCGAAACAGGCCTCGGGGAGCTGCATGACTTCCGCAGACCCCGCTGAGTTGTGGGACGTTATTTGTAGCATCGGTAATAACCAGGATTTTTTTGCTCTCAATGCGCTGTGGTGGCTGCGCGGCGCCGCGGACTGGTTACTGGGGGGGCCGAGTTTCAGGCGCAAGCGGCGGCATCCACAGGAGTTGCGCCTTGGCGACGTGGTGGACGCGTGGCGAGTAATCGCGCTGCAGCCACAGCGCAAACTCACCTTGCTACTGGAAATGAAATTGCCTGGGGCGGGGGTGCTGGAATTCGAGATCTTGCCTGGGAAGGGTACTCATGAAGTCAGGGCAACCGCCTATTTTCATCCTGCAGGTGTGTGGGGGCTACTCTATTGGTACCCCCTGGTACCGTTCCACAAGCTCATCTTCAAAGCCATGACCCGGGAAATCGCAGCGCGCTGCGAGAAGTGACCCGGCAGACTAATGACGGGTAATTGGCGGATACATATCCAGCGCCAGTGACACCTCCAGCGCATTATCACCTTCCCTGACCGGCTGGCCGATCATTTCGTCATAAGCCGAGTGCTGCTTGAGAGTAAGGCTTGCCAACGGCAACACCTGCAGCGCTTCACGTACAGCCGACAACGAGTGGCGACGGAAGGGTTTGCCGTCGTCTTCAGTCAGCAGGCACTCCTGGCCATCGACAATGATCGTGACCTGGTACAGTGCTTGCTCCAGAGAGTGCACGGTGGCGACGACGGGCTCGCCCCGCAATAGCACATCGCGAAAACTCTGCTTCACTGCACCGCCGCCAGTGCAACCGGCAGCGAGATCTCTACGCTGATTTCGTTGCGCCGCAGGAACGGCACTGTCCACGGTGGATTGTATTGATTAAGCATCGGTAGGCCGACGGGCTGAATGTCATGACTGCTCAGCGTCGCCAACAGCTCGCGCTGCATGCGTGCGACTTTGGGGCCGGTGGCCCAGCCGGAAAAGCGCACTGTTGCCACCGTCCTTTCCGGAACCTCAACAATACTGACCCGATCGTCATTGGGCGCGGGCAAGTCATCGAGCGCATACTCGGCCGGTAACGTAAACGCCATTATCGGGCGTTCTTTTTCCAGTGTCTCCTGCACCGGGGCAGTCATGGCTATGGACTGCGCCTGTTCATTACCCCCGAAAATATACCCTGCCAATCGCCGGAAGCCCGCGGAGGTGCTGGCACTGCTGCGCAGTTCAGTCACCGCCTGAATACTGGGTTGGTACAGGCGCAGTTCCACGGTATCCAGTTTATCGATCAGCTCCCATTGGGGCTCTTCAATATCACCGGCCATGACCGCAGGGCTCAATACCAGTGTTAGCAGTGCTAGTAATCGTTTCACGCACGCGTGCCTCTGATTCTTTAGTTGGTACTGGTGTTGTACGTAACACAGGCACAACAGGTTCACTGCCGGGGCTAATCAACTGCGCCCTACTGCACCAACCCAACCCTGGTTTTGCGCCACAAAGTGTGCCTCTCAATTGCTATAGCGCAGCGCTTGCAATGTCGCACCCGCGTAGTTAAACACTTCGTCCCGGTTACTATCGGTTTCTCCTTGATAGCGCGCTGATTACATCCTGGTAAAGAGATGTGCCTTACCCTCTTAAAAGGTCTAGATTTCAAGCGTTTTGACTACTTTTAGAACAGCCGCCGGCGATGGCGTGGATGTTCATATTCCAGAATGAGCTTAATTTCTTATAACCAGAAGGGGTGCCAAGTCGCCGCCGCAAACCTATTTGATACGGGAAGACTGCTGGTATCCGTCCTGACTGTCGGAACCAGGTCGGGGGCGTAAATACAACAATTCCTTGTCCTGATCGATCTCAAAACGAAAGTTTCTCAGCACGTTCATACCCAACAGGCCATCGACGCCCTCGGATGATTCGTAGTCCAGAACGGCGATATCCAGGTCATCAATACGGGTCTCGCCCACTGAGATTGACGTGACACGGTAAACCTCTCCCTGGGTCAGGCCATTGGCGGTGTTAAACAGGCGCGACCCGCGGTATTCGAAACCGGAATGCACAACCCTGCTGAAGCTGTCCCTGGTCAGGGTGGTTATCGACGCCCCGGTATCTATTATCAAATTAAGTTGATCGCCTCTGTTGACAGAGCTCGCTACGAGGAAGTGGTCTCTATGGCGGGTCACCGGAATCGCATGGCTTGGCAGCTGGTCAGCGCTTGGTTCTATGGCGCTCTTTGCCAGTTGTTGGTCCAGGGCCGCTGTCCACTGGCTGCTGAGCCCATTATCATTGTTGCGCAATTCTACTAATAATTCATGGCTGCGTTGTGGTTCGTCCACCAACTGGTAAAGCTGGGCCTGTCGCAGTTGAAATGTCGGTGTACCAAGATCAATGGTTGCAAGAAATTCGTAGAATCCGAGTAACTCTATCCAGCTCTGCTGGCGCGAGAGTGCTTCGTCGGTGAATTTAACCAGGCGCTGTACTGCTGAACGCACTTCCTCCTGCTGGCCGCCTTGTAGCGCGTAGGTGGCAGCGATCTGCAGTGTGCTGGCGGCTTCTTCCGGTGAGCCTTGTAAACGCTGGCTCTCGGCCAAAAGCAGCATAACCGGAATATCCTGGTAGTAGGCCCCCAGCCAGAGGTTGACCAGATCGATGATAGCCTCGTGGCTACAATGCTCAAGGCAGGTCTGCAAATAGCCTTCTAGAGCGGGTCTTAATAGCTGTTGATAGCCATCGTCGATTAACAGAGCTTGCTCGTAGTAGGCTAAAGCCAGATCGAATTTCTGTTGCATGAGCAGTTGGTGAAATCGCTCAGCGTTGGGCGGTGTGGTTGAGCCAGGTAATTGTAAAGCGTCTGTTTCAACGTTGATTGGCAAGCCAGCAACAGTAGCCGGGGAGGGCGCGGAAACCTGGTTAATTGAAGTCTCAGCAGGAATACTGCCTGCTAGTTGCTTGTCGCCACTGTCACGTAGCCACCAGCCAAATGTGATGCCGGCAAGCAATAGGCAAGCGCTTTGAAGGAGTTGTTTCATGGTTGCATTCTAATCAGAATACGCAGGTTGAACAAAGAGGGTATTACTGGATTGATGCTATCAATTCAGGCAAGTTGATTCCCGATGCTTTTAACACCCTGATGATAACTTCCCAGGCTAGCCCAGCCGACGTCGTCCGCCATGATTACCAGGATGTTCGGTTTTGTCGCCGCGAATACATTCGCAGCGCACGACAACAAGATAACTAACATAGGGAACTTTGCGGTGTTAAACGTACTTAGCTTCATGTGGCAATCACTCGTGTTGTTATTAGTCGAGTATGGGGGGGCACTGAGCGTTTCAGCGACGCTTACTTTAAGTAAGATCCATAACAAAAGAAAGCACCGTTTTGTTACTGGCAGCGAGCAGTGCTGCATCGGGGTCGCATCCTTCGACTGGCCGATGTTAAGTCCGCAGGAGCACTCTCAGAGGTGCTGAGAGTTTCATTTATATTTGCTCGAAAAAGTGAAGAATTAGAGCGGATAGAGCATGTAAGTATGGCTCAAAGCGCGACCTGATCAGCGCATTATCGTTAAACAACCATTGGGTGGCGTAGCAAAGCTCACTTGCGCAGATAGGCGTTGACCTCAGCCCCGGGGATGGGCAATTACCTGCAAATCCTTAATCCCATGCACAAAGCTGTGCTCCAGCCGAACCGGCTCACCCACCACTTCAAGTCGATCAAACCGTTTGAGAATTTCTTCCCAGACAATACGTAACTGGGCCTCGCCAATACGGTTGCCCATGCAGCGGTGAATACCGAAGCCAAAGGAGATATGCCGGCGCACATTGGGCCTATCGATAATGAACTGGTCGGCCTGCTCGAAGATCTCCTCGTCGCGATTGCCCGAGGCGTACCACATGGCCACCTTGTCGCCTTTCTTGATCAGTTGGCCACCAATCTCGATATCCTGCGTTGCGGTGCGGCGCATATACGACAGGGGCGTCTGGTAGCGAATAATTTCAGACACAGCGCTTTCCACCAGTGCTGGATTGCCCTTGAGCTTCTGGAACTCCTCCGGGAACTGGTCCATGAACCAAACGCCGCCGGACATGGAGTTGCGTGTAGTGTCATTGCCACCGACGATAAGCAACATCAGATTGCCTAGTAACTCCACGCCTTCCTGGTCCCGGGTTTCGGGGTGGTTGGCCAACAGAGAGATAAAGTCCTGGTTCTCGTTACCCTCGAACTGACGCTGCTTGAACATCTCGCTGAAGGTTTGCAGGCACTCAAACAGGTGCTCCATGCGTTGCTCTACAGTCATGCCAATCTGCAGTGGATCGGTGGTAATTATGTCTGACCAGAAGGGCAATTTGTGACGCTGCTCAAAAGGAAAGTCAAACAGGGTCGCAAGCATCCGCGTGGTTAATTCGATGGAGACCTTCTCCACCCAGTTAAAGGGCTCGCCCACAGGGATGTTGTCGAGTACCTCGGTGGTGCGCTCGCGAATCAGGCCCTCCAGGTCTTTCACCCGCAGGGGGTTCACTGCGGGGGTTACCACCTGGCGCTGGACGTCGTGCTTGGGAGGGTCCATGGCGATAAACATCGGTGCCTGCTGTTCCTGCAGCAGCTCATCGAATAGCGCGATGGAGGGCTCGGAGGAGAACACCTGGTGATTGGTGTCCACAGCCATGATGTCCTGGTAGCGCGTGATCGACCAGAAGGGGCCGATGTCGGGATTGTTAGCGTGATAATGCACCGGGTTTTCCTGGCGCAGGCGCTTGAAGTACTCGTGGTGCTTTTGCAACTGGAAAATAACACCCTGGGCCAGATCAATGTCTTCCAATGGCAGCGTCCAGGGGTCGGAGTCGGCATTGATGGCGGGTACGTATACTTCTTCTTCCATGGACGGTTAATCCTTTGTCACTCTATCAAACGGCGATGTTTCGGTGAGCGCTAGGGTATCGCATTTACCCGTTGGATGAACAATCTCTTCGTTCGGTTATCTGCTGGCTTGATGGTAATGGCCGACTTGGCAAGGCGCTGTGGATTCAGACACAGTGACCACCAGCCCAGTAGAACGCGATCCTGTAGCGCCGTCCAGGACGTGTCCAACTTTCTTGCGCGCGTTGCTCTATCGCGCATGAGTATATGAATCTGGATGCTCCAGGCTTTCGTAAGTACGTTACAACTGATACGCCGGCGATCCTCGCAGCGTGCGGTATTAGTGTTAAAGGAGTTTTCAGTGTCTTCCAATACGATCAGCCTGGTGCTATTTGCATGCTTTGCCTTCGGACTACCGCTTTGGGCGATGGAAACCAATCAGTTCGATGGCCGCAGCATCCACGGTTGTACCGGCGAGTGCTATGAGCGCTGGAAAGAACAAACGGGTGGCGTGCTGGCGCTGGCGGAAACAAAGGCCGCTGCAAAGGCCGCCGCGTCTCCTGCTGAGTTGGGACAAGCGGCCTATGCCAGTTGCATCGCTTGTCATGGTGCGCAGGGAGAGGGCGGTATCGGACCCAGGCTGGCCGGCCAGTCAGCCACCGATATTGCAGAAAAACTGCTGCAGTATAAAGCGGGTGAAACACGCGGCGCGCAGAGCGCCCTGATGTGGAGCCAGGCGGCGCAGCTGAGTTCGACAGATATAGAAAACCTTGCTGCGTTTATAGCTCGCCAGCAGCAATAATGCACTGGTGGAGAGCAAGGCCGGCGATTCTGTCGTGAGCGAGCACGCGTTGATACTGGTGCTGGGAGACCAGTTAGCGCCCCAGCATGGTGCCATGAAAAACGCCCGGCCGGGGGTGGATTGTATTTTGATGGCAGAAGTGCGCGATGAGGCCTGCTATGTGCGCCACAACCGCCACAAAATAGCCTTGATCTTTGCCGCTATGCGCCATTTTCGTGATGAACTAAGGGCGCGTGGTTTCACCGTCATTTACTACGGTTATGAAGACGGTAAAGCGTCACTGTTGCAGGCCGTTCAGGCCGGGCTAAAGGTTTGCAACGCCGGGTCCGTACGTTGTTGTGAGCCCGGTGAATTTCGTCTGCTCAAAGAACTGCGCCAGTGGGTTTTGCCCGTGCCGCTTGAGGTCATACCCGACGATCGATTTCTCGCCAGTCACGCCGAATTTGCAGACTGGATGCGGGGCCGCAAACAGCTGCGCATGGAATATTTTTATCGATTGATGCGCCGCAGATACGACGTAATGCTGGACGCGGATGGCGCACCCGAGGGCGGGCAGTGGAACTATGATGCGTCCAACCGACAGGGCTGGCGCGCCAGTGAGCAGGTGCCTGTCAGGCCCGAAGTGGCGGTGGATGAATCCACTCGCGCAGTAATTGATATGGTCAGCCGAGAGTTTCCCGAGCACCCGGGGAATCTGGACAAGTTTTACCTGGGTGTCACGGCGGTGCAGGCACAGGAGCACCTGGAGTGGTTTTTGGATAACGCCTTGCCTCGCTTTGGCAAGTACCAGGATGCATTGGCTGAAGAGTCACCCTGGTTGTTTCACAGTCTGGTCTCAATGTACCTCAATATCGGTTTACTGGATCCGCTGAATGTTTGTCACCGGGTGGAGCAGGCGTGGCGCGATGGCCGCTGCGACATCGCTGCCGCAGAAGGGTTTATACGACAGATACTCGGTTGGCGTGAATACGTGCGCGGTATCTACTGGGCAACGATGCCGCAGTATGCGCAGCGTAACGAGCTGCTAGCACAGCGTCCCTTGCCTGACTGGTTCTGGACTGGCGCTACCGATATGCGTTGTCTGCAACTGGCGCTGGAGCAAACGCTGGAACTCGGCTATGCCCATCATATTCAACGACTCATGGTGATCGGTAATTTTGCACTGTTGGCCGGGTTGGACGTGCAGGAGGTCTGCGCCTGGTACCTTGCGGTCTATGTTGACGCATTTGAATGGGTCGAACTGCCCAATACCCTGGGTATGGCGCTGCATGCCGATGGTGGTTTGATGGCCAGCAAACCCTATGCGGCCAGCGGTAAGTATATTCAGAGACAGGGTAATCACTGCAAGCAATGCCGCTATAGTCCGGCCAAGACCACGGGGCCGGGCGCATGCCCTTACAATGCGTTGTACTGGCACTTCATCGATCGGCATCTGCAGCGGTTTCGGGGAAATCCACGCATGGGCCTGATGGTCGCTAATTGGGAGCGCCGGGATAACACAGAACGAGCTGCCATCCTGGCATGGGCCGACGGGGAACTGAACAGGTTAGCCCCGGAAAACGCACTGGTGTGAAACGCATGCCGGTCCTTCGGCAAAGG
>JBALVO010000045.1:0-28015 GCA_036961445.1 Halioglobus sp. | reverse complement strand
CTGGTCCTTGGTATCGGCGTGTTGTTACTGGCACTGCCAACGATCTTGCATAAGGCAGGCTTACACCCGCAGTATACGGGCGATACCGTTCAGTTGCCGGCGGGTAAGCGAGCGCTGATCATCACTACCAGCCATGCCGTATTGGCTGCCCCTGGAGACACGCAGGGCAAGCCGACAGGGGTGATGGCGTCAGAGATGACGCATCCTTACTACAACTTTCTGGATGCTGGCATGCAGGTTGATGTTGCCAGTATTAAAGGTGGCCAGATCCCGGTTGACCCGCAGACCCTGTTGTTCATGATAAAAACTCCGGAAGACGAGCGCTTTTTACAAGACCCGGCTTTTCAAGCCAAGGTCAAAAGCTCTCTGCGTATTGATGATGTGGACTTCACCGAATACGACATCATCTTTCTGTCTGGTGGCTGGGGCGCTGCTTATGATTTGGGCTACTCTGAGGTACTGGCGGAGAAAATCTCTGAGGCGTATTACGCTCAAAAAGGGTCTGTTATCGGTGGTGTTTGCCATGGTGTGTTGGGCCTTATTAATGCCAAAGACCGTGATGGCAAGCCATTGATTGCCGGACGGCGTATGACCGGCGTGACAGACAAGCAAATCAAGGAGCTGGGGATCGAAATTACACCGCAGCATCCAGAGGCCGAGTTGCGGAAGGCGGGTGCTCTTTATGAAAGCCAAACCGCCGCCCTCGATTTTTTTGCAACACATGTGGCCGTGGACCATGAGCAACGATTTGTGACAGGTCAAAACCAGAACTCCGGGCATGCGACAGCGCAGAAGATGATGGCTATCATTGGTAATCGCAATTAGGCGAGAGAGGGTCCGGGGAGGGCACTGTCGACATTGACTTCTACCAACTGGCGTTGATCTGGGGGGGCGTACTATTTGCTTCTGTTTTGCGCTCTTTTACCGGTTTTGGTTTTGCGCTGGCGGCGGTGCCGTTGTTTTCCATGTTTCTGCCTCCAGCTGAAGCGGTCGTGTTGAGTTCCTCGCTGGTCCTTGCCATCAGCCTGCTCAGCCTGCGCAGTTACTGGGGGGTAGTTAGCCTGCGTGAAATTGCGCCGCTGATATCGATGTCATGGTTGGGCACTATGGTAGGGGTGGCGGTATTGACCGGAATATCGGTAGCCCTGTTTCAGTTATGGGTTGGGCTGTCGGTTCTGTTCGCTTGCATTGGTATCACCGTATCCCGACCCGCCAGGCCCTGGAACAGTCGATTGTTGACCTGGGGTACCGGCCTGTTATCGGGTCTGATGAATGGTGCGCTGGCGATCCCGGGACCACCAATGATCATCTATGCGATGCTGACAGAGTTCGAGCCCCGGCGTTCCCGCGCCTTGCTGATGACGTTTTTTATGATCTCAGCCTTCCTCGCTCTGGTCTCCTATGCCGTGGCAGGAATGGTCAACCTGCAGACCCTGGGGTACTTCGCGCTGGCATTTCCCATGCTATACCTTGGAGACAAACTGGGTACCACGCTATTCCTGCGGTTTGGCGACGCATTTTACCGGCGCGCCGCGCTGGTTGGGTTAGCGGCGATAGGTGTCACGCTCACACTGCGAGCTCTACTGTGAAGTCATGGGTCAGGTTGCGGCGGGTAAATAAGTGCGGCGAACGCGCACAACACGTAAAGTGCCAGGGGGCTACTCCGATAATCATTGTTTGCGTGTGGGGAGAGCATTCTTTTCGAGAATCACCAGAATGTTGCCCCTATACCTGATCCAAGTATAATGACATTATGAATGCCATAACAAAATGTGGCCCTGGAGTTGTAGATGAATAAAATATTACGTGTGATCGTGGCATTACCTGGCATCCTGTTCGTAGTAACCGGCCTGCGTTGGCTGGTTGACCCGGCTTCCGCCGCGGCACAGTTTGGAATGCCGCTGCTGGATGGGTTGGGGCGCAGCTCCCAGATCGGGGATATGGCAAGTTTCTTTCTTACCCTGGGTATGCTGATTCTGATTGCATTGATTACTGCAAAGCGCGTTTG
Organism: Halioglobus sp.; assembly: GCA_036961445.1. Lineage (GTDB taxonomy): Bacteria > Pseudomonadota > Gammaproteobacteria > Pseudomonadales > Halieaceae > JBALVO01. The sequence goes on along the minus strand of JBALVO010000045.1, from coordinate 26,007 downwards.
GTACTACCCGGCGATCATGTTGCTGGTTTTTACCGCTGTCAGTCGTATCCTGGCCTGGTTGATTCATGACGCGGCACCTGCGGTAGAGATGATTGCCCCTGAAATCATAATTGCGTGCCTGCTGCTGTTTGCTTCACGCAGGCTGGCAGAAGAGGGATAGCTGGCAGTGCTAACCCTCCACTTGAACAATGGTTGGCGATTGACCCTGGTGGTAATGAGCCTTTTGAGTGCGTGCCATCACGCCCTGGGTCAGGAGGCGATAGCGCCGGCCGCGATGGAGCCGGCCGCGATGGAATCGGCCGCGGTGGCTCCCGTTACTCGCCCCAATATCGTATTGATTCTGGCGGACGATCTCGGGTTTAGCGATCTGGCCTCTTACGGCAGCGAGATTCAAACACCCACCTTGTCTGCTCTGGCTGAAAATGGCGTCAGCTTTACCAATTACCATACGGCGGCCAGTTGTGCGCCCACCCGGGCCATGCTGTTGACTGGCGTTGACAGCCATCGAGCGGGTGTCCCCAACATCCCGGAAATGATTCCGCCCGAGCAGCGCCAGCATGCCCATTACCAGGGCGTTCTCGGGCGCAACGTGGTGACTGTCGCCACGCTATTGCAGGACTCTGGCTACCATACTTATATGGCGGGCAAATGGCACCTGGGTATGACGCCCGACCTGCTGCCAAGCCGTCGCGGCTTTGAGCGTACGGTGGCCATGGCCGATTCCGGCGCCGATAACTGGGAGCAAAAGCCTTACATACCGATCTATGAAAAAGCCAACTGGTTTGCCGATGGCGAGGAATTCGAATTACCGGAGGACTTTTATTCCTCCCGTTTCCTGGTCGATAAGACCATCGAGTTTATTGACAGTCATGGCGATGACGGACAGCCCTTCTTTGCCTATATACCGATGCAGGCAGTGCATATACCGGTGCAGGCGCCGCAGGAATTCATCGACCGCTACATGGGGGTGTATGACAGTGGCTGGGAAACATTGCGTAAGCAACGCCTCGTCAGGGCAATAGAGCTCGGTATTGTGCCAGCAGATACTGCCATGGTGACCATGTCTACCACCAAGGACTGGGATGACCTTACGGCCGTGCAGCAACGCTATGAGGCCAAGCGCATGGCTGTCTACGCCGCCATGGTAGAGGCGATGGACTTTCATCTCGGTCGCCTGGTAGCGCACTTGAAAAGCACCGGGAAGTACCATGACACCGTGTTTATATTCGCTTCGGACAACGGCAGTGAGGCCAGTGGCCTGGCAGACCAGGACGCGGCGTGGAACCATGTTGCCATGAGGCCTCAGGGCTATAGCGTCGATTACGCTACGCTCGGCCTGAAAGGCAGCTTTAATACCCTGAGCCCCAGTTTTGCCAGTTCCGCCGCAGCGCCTCTGGCGTATTACAAGTTTTACTCGGGGGAGGGTGGTATGCGCGTGCCGCTCATCATCGCCGGCGAGTCGTTACCGCAAAAGCCGCTCTTATCCAACGCCTTCACTTACGTGACAGATATCACGCCGACTATTCTGGCGTTGACCGGCGTAAGTGCACCGGGACAGCGTTACGGTGGCCGCCCGATTGAGCCGATGATCGGGCGCAACCTGCTGCCGCTACTTCGCGGCGCCGTGCAGCGCGTCTATGCAGAGCAGGACGCGATAGGCTATGAACTGGCCGGCAACGCCGCGCTGTTCCAGGGCGACTACAAGATCGTAATCAACCGTGGCCCGCTCGGTGATAATCAATGGCATTTGTATAATATCGTTATCGACCCCGGCGAAACCGCTGATCTGAGCAGTACTATGCCGGAACGGTTGCAAGGTATGCTGGGGCTCTACCAGCAGTACGTGGTCGATAATGGCGTGCTCCCGGTTCCTGCGGGCTACAACGATCAGTTACAAATCATCTTTAACGGCTTGCATGACCGCTTTGGGCGGCACATTCTTTTGTTTGTGCTTTCGTTCCTGGTGCTACTGCCGTTTTACATTGCTTACCGTGTAAAGAATAAGGAATGAATTAGTATGTCCGGGATACACACACTCTATGCGATTACCCATTCATTGTACTCGGGTCGCGCGCGTTCTTACCTGATCAAAAACGGCATTCCCTTTCGGGAGCTGTCCACCGGCCACGAGAGCTTCAAGGCAGATATCCTGCCCCAAGCTAAAGTGCCGACCATTCCCACGCTGTTAACGGCGCAGGGCGAGGTGATTCGTGATGGGGCTGCGATCATCGAGCATTTCGAGGTGGCCAATGGTCGACCCTGTCAGCCGCCCACTGCGCGGCAGCGAATTGTCAGTGCCCTGTTTGATGTAATCGGCACCGATGGTCTGTTGCGGCCGGCCATGCACTACCGCTGGAACTTTCCCGAAGAGAACCTGGACTTTGTGCGTTACCACTTCTTTCATTCCCAGCGCGATATGCCGCAGCGGGAGGCCAAGACCGAACACATGATGAGCCGGATGCGTGATGTGGCACAGATCTGGGGCGTTAATGATGATACCAGGGCGTTGGTGGAGGCCCTGTATCTTGAGTATCTGGATACACTCAACAGGCATTTCGAACGTTACCCTTATCTGTTGGGCGGACGTCCCTGTATCGGTGACTTCGGTCTGTTGGCCCCCATGTACGCCCACCTGGGTCGCGACCCTTATCCTGCGCGCCTGATGCAACAGCGCGCGGTACGCACCTATCGTTGGGTGGAGCGCATGAATCGGGCCGATCAGGATGCACCAGAGTACTTTGACTGCGGCACGGAATTCTTGCCGGACGACGCGGTACCGGACACCCTGCTGGCGGTACTGAAGACTATTGCCGAAGATTTTGTGCCCGAGACTATGGCCGCAGCCCGGGTGATCAACGAATGGCTGGCGGACAACCAGCCTGAATCGGGAGCAACTGCTGACCGAATGCTCGGGGCAGGGCAGTTCACTGTGAGAGGTCAGGAACTATCGTCTGTGGCCCAGCCGTATCGCTTTTACCTGCTCCAGCGCGTGCAGTCGACTTACGATAAGCTCGAGGCGAGTCAGCAGGCTAGCGTTGACGAAATGCTCGCGGCCTGCGGCATGTCGCAGTTGTTAACTATCAGGCTGGATCGTCAGCTGGGTCGGGCGGATAACCTGGAAGTCTGGATATAACGGCGTCACCCCGATCCATTTACGCATAATAAAAAAACCTGGGCAGAAGGGTTAGTTCTGCAGGCTCTGCGCGCGCTTGGTGGCGGTAACAATGACTTCTTCCAGGATACCGGTCTGAGCCAGTAGTTCAGCAGCTGTGACAGATATCAAAATAGATGCTGCAGGGGTTTTATTATGCACCTGTTCCCGGCAACTCTGTTGCATTGCTGGGGTATGATTAGATATCGGCATTTCATATGCCATAAGGAAAAGAATATGACATATATAATGCCACTTTATATGCCAATAAGCAGGGAAATATTGTCATTTGTTATTAACTGGCATAGTATGTGTCATATTAATAATCAATAGACTCTCATTCCGAGCATGGGTCAAATAGCGCAACAAGGATTAAGGTGATGCAATACAAGCGTACAGCCGACGAACGTTTCGAAAATCTGGCCGACTACCCATTCGAGCCCAACTATGTACAGATCGCTGATGGCGAAGGCGGGGAGCTGCGACTTCACTATCTGGATGAAGGTTCTGCAGAGGGTCCGGTGGTGCTATTGATGCATGGCCAGCCCGCGTGGTCGTACCTGTACCGTTATATGATCCCACCTCTGGTAGAGGCGGGCTATCGGGTGCTCGCACCTGACCTGATCGGTTTTGGTCGTTCAGACAAGCCCACCCGGATTGAAGATTACAGCTATGCCGGCCATGTCGCCTGGATGAACGAGTGGTTGATGACGATGGATCTCAACGACATCACCCTGTTCTGCCAGGACTGGGGCAGCCTCATCGGACTGCGCATGCTGACGACCAGCCCTGAGCGTTTTTCCCACGTGGTGCTTTCCAACGGCGGCTTGCCCACCGGGATGATTCCGCAACAGTATTCGCAGCCGTTAAAGGAAGCCTACAAAACCCTGCCGGTAGTCAAGGCACAGGAGCTGGGCGATCGCTTCAGGGACAAGTCGGGAATTCCCGGTTTTTTGTACTGGCGCAAATTCTGTGCCGAGAGTCCCGATCTGGATATAGGCGTGCTGATGGGCACTATTGGGCAACTACCAGCAGATACTGTGGCGGCCTATGCTGCTCCCTTTCCGGACCAGAGCTACATGGCGGGAGCGCGCAGGTTTCCTGGCCTGGTGCCCGTATTCCCTGACGAGCCCGGGGTAGAGGACAACAAGGCTGCCTGGGAGGTTCTCAAGCAATTCGACAAGCCATTTATGCTAGCTTTTGCCGATAACGATCCGGTGACAGCAGGGGGTGACGCCGTCTTTCTGGACAAAGTTCCAGGCTGCCAGGGAGTTGCGCACCGCACTATTGAAGGGGCCGGGCACTTTGTGCAGCAGGAACAGCCCGGGCAGTGTGTGCAGGCCATTTTTGATGTTACCGGCAGAAGCTAGGTCAGAACAGTCCCGCAGGAAGTTATGAAAAAAATTGCTATTGCAGTACTGGTCCTCTCGATTCTCGCAGCCATTGGCTGGCAGAACCGAATTAATCTGGTGGTCTGGGGCGCCCCCAAATTGAGCAAGGTGCTAAAGCCTATAGGCTCTAATGTGCCAAATCAGTGGTCACAGGGCCCAGCCACAGCCGACACAGCGCCTGGCGAACGCCCACCCAATATTATATTTATTATGGCCGACGACATGGGTTTTAACGACGTGTCCCTGTACAACGGAGGTGCAGGCGACGGCAGTCTGATGACACCCAATATCGATGCTATTGCCCGCCAGGGGGTGGTATTTGACAACGGCTATGCGGCCAATGCTGTGTGTGCACCATCGCGCGCAACGGCGATGACTGGCCGCTACTCTACCCGGTTTGGCTTCGAGTACACCCCTATATTCAAGCTTGGGCCTGTGCTATTTCAGTGGATGCAGGAATTGAACCCCGGACCGTTACCGGTATTTATCGATACGGACGCGGCCGACACATTGCCGGGCATTGCCGGCCTGGGCATGCCAACCGAAGAAATTACCATTGCCGAGTTGCTGCGGGATCAGGGCTATTACACTGCGCTTATAGGTAAGTGGCATTTGGGCTCGGTGGGCGACATGGCGCCGCAGGAACAGGGTTTTGACGACAGTTTGGAATTGGCCGGGTCGCTGTATTTACCGGAAGATCACCCCGACGTTGTGAATGCCAAACACCCCGAAGAAGCGATTGAAAAGATGGTGTGGGCAACCGCCACCTATGCTGCCCGTTTCAATGGTAGTGAAGTTTTTGAACCCGATGGCTATCTGACGGACTACTACACCAAAGAGGCGGTTAAAGTTATTGCAGCAAATAAAAATCGCCCCTTCTTTTTGTATCTTGCCCATTGGGGCATTCATAATCCTCTGCAGGCCAGTAAAGATGATTATGCTGCTTTGTCCCATATTGAAGACCATGGCTTGCGCGTTTATTCCGCCATGATCCGGGCCCTGGACCGCAGTGTTGGCACCATTGTACAAACCCTTGAAGACAATGGCCTGACCGATAACACGCTGATTGTATTTACCAGCGATAATGGCGGCGCCGGGTATATTCACCTGGCAGATATCAACAAGCCCTACCGCGGCTGGAAGCTCAATCATTTCGAGGGCGGTACGCATGTGCCTTATATGGCCAAGTGGCCCGCACGCATTGATGCGGGAACGACAGTGGTTGACCCTATACATCATATAGACCTGTTTCATACCTTTGCCGCGGCGGCTGGCGCAACAGTGCCAAACGACCGTAAGCTTGATGGTGTTGATTTACTGCCCTATATCCGTGGTGAAAATGCTGGGGTACCCCACAGAACGCTGTTCTGGCGTGAAGGACACCAGCAAACAGTGCTGCACGATGGCTGGAAACTGATTCGCGCCGACCAGCCAGACCTTGGGCCAGATGCGCCGCAAAAGAAATGGCTGTTCAACCTTGCGCTGGACCCCACTGAGAAAAATAACCTGATGCAAAGTTCAGCCGCAAAGGTTGCTGAACTGGAGGCGCTGTTGTTTGCCCACAACGCGGAGCAAGTGGAGACTCTGTGGCCAACCACGATGAATTCCCCGCAGTTGATTGATAAGCATGGCGGGCAGGCATATGTGGAAGGCGACGAGTATATTTACTGGCCCAACTGATTGGCTGTGAATTCCAGGGGTGATAAATACCATGAGTAAGCGTAAATCACTATGCTTGGCTGTAGCGTTACCGGGGTTGACCGCGCTATTGGACATCATGTTGTTTGGGCACCAGCGTCAGCACTTTTGATCGCAGCAGCATTTTTCGCATTGGAAAGCACCAAGACGAATCGGTACACTGACTGTGACTGCCATTGGAGAATACCATGATTGATTTGTACACTGCCCCAACGCCAAACGGACACAAGGCCTCTTGCACCCTGGAAGCACTGGAGCTGGAGTACGAAACGCATTTCGTCAATATTTCAGAGGGCGAGCAAAAGAAGCCTGAGTTTCTCAAGCTTAGTCCCAATGGTCGGATTCCTGCCATTGTCGATCGCGATCTGGATAACTTTCCGGTGTTTGAAACAGGCGCGATCATGATTTACCTGGCGGAGAAAGCCGGCCGTCTGCTGCCCACCGACGTGAAAGGCCGCTCTAAAGTTATTCAATGGCTGATGTTCCAAATGGGCGGCATCGGCCCGATGATGGGGCAGGCGAATGTGTTCTACCGCTACTTCCCTGAGAAAATACAACCCGCTATCGACCGTTACCAGAATGAGTGTCGCCGCCTGTTTGAAGTGCTCGATGCTCATCTGGCAAAGAATGAGTGGCTGGCAGATGATTATTCTATCGCTGATATTGCCAACTGGTGTTGGGTGCGAACACACAAATGGTCGGGCGCATCTGTTGAAGGCCTGGATAATCTGGATCGTTGGCTAATGGTTATGAGAGATCAGCCCGGTATGAGCAAGGGTCTGGATGTTCCCTTCAGCCTCGGCAATTTGTTGGAAGACGAAGCAGACACCAAAGAGTTCACTGACAACGCGCAAAAAATGCTACAGAAGTGATGCAATCGACAGGTGAAAGCGCTGCGCGCTTTCACCTGTCTGGGTAGTGTGACGGGATTTGCGCCTTTGAATTTATGTACCAGTAAACAGTGGTGGGCGTTTCGCCACAAAAGCCTGCATGGCTTCCTTGAGGTCATTTGAGTTAAGTGTCGTCGTCATGGTCCAGAGGCCGTTGAGTAACAGGCTCTGCTCTGTCGTGAGGTCTTCGCTTTGCTGCAACATGAACTTCGTGCCGCGCACAGCGAGTGGGGCATTGGCTGCGATCTCCTGCGCCAGTTGACAGGCCGCGTCGTAGGCAGCGCCTGCATCGGCATAGACATCATTCACCAGGCCAATTCGCTCGGCCCGCTGGGCATCGATGTCCTTGCCTGTGTAGGCGAGTTCAGCGACCTGGCCTGCGCCGACAATGCCTGGCAAGCGCTGTAGTGTGCCCACGTCAGCGACGATACCGATTTTGGTTTCGCGGACACCAAAGGTGGCGTCCTGTGATGCCACTCTGATGTCACAGGCGGTGATGAGATCTATCCCGGCTCCCAGGCAATGCGAGTGTATCGCTGCGATAACAGGTACCGGGCACTGGGCAACTGAACTAATGGCCGCCTGAAACGCGCGGGTGATTGTGAGTTGCTGGACACTGGCGGTAGCGCCTGAAATTTCCGCTTTTTGTCCGCCGCTGCCCATCAGGCCTGCCAGGTCGATTCCCACGCAGAAGCTTTTACCGCGAGCAGCGATAATGACCGCGCGAACCTCCGGGTTCTCCGCAATCGCAGCCATCGCCAGGGGCAGGTCGGTCACAACTTGCTGGCTCATCGCATTGCGTTTCTCCGGCCGATCCAGCCACAGCGTGGCAACGTGGTCGTTCATTTCCACTGTTATTACCGTTGAGGAAAAGTCCATAGCGTGCTCCTTAAGTGAATAGTTTCATTATGTAAGGGGTATGTCGCGAGCCCCGTTTATGCCTGTGGCTTTACTTCATGTAGTACTCAAGTATCCCGCGCCCGGCGAACAGCGTTTTGACGCTGCCTCAGAGCCCGCCAGGGTGTAGTCGCCTTGATACCTATTGGTCCTACCTTGTTGCTGAGTGCGGCGAGGAGTCGGTTGCTGGCGCAAAATAAGTCATTTTGCTTTCGATGATCACCAGAGGGTGACATAATGGCATCGAGTATGTCAATATTGACTCGCTGGGTAATTTTACTTCTTACCACAGACAAATTCCAACAATTTAGAGGAGTGAAAAAATGGCGTCATCAGAAAGGCTTCGCCTGATTGGCGGTACGGGATCGCCTTACACCAGAAAGATGGTTTCGTTACTGCGCTATCGCCATATACCCTATGGTGTTACCTGGGCCGATCCGGCTAGCACGCTGGATGCTCTGGGCATAGAAAAGCCCAGACCTACCTTCCTTCCCACGTTCCTGTTTAATGACGATAACGGCGAGATCAGAGCGGTTTGCGATTCCACACCGATCATCCGGCGCCTGGAATCAATGTATCCCGGGCGCTCGGTTCTGCCCACTGATCCGGCGCTGGCCTTTATCGATTATTTGATCGAAGACTTCGGCGACGAGTGGTGTACCAAGTATATGTTTCACTACCGCTGGTATCCGCAAGAAGATGCCGACAACGCAGGCACTTTGTTGCCGTTGGGCATGCACGTGAATCTGCCGCGGGAAGCGCATCAGTCTTTCAAAAAAACCTTTGCGGACCGGCAGATAGGGCGCTTGTACGTTGTGGGATCCAACGACACCACTGCGCCGGTAATCGATGCCAGCTATCGGCGTTTTCTGGCCGCCATGGAGAAACATCTGGAACGACAGCCGTTTATGCTGGGCCATCGACCGGGTGCCGGTGACTTTGCCCTTTATGGTCAGTTAACTCAACTGGTGGGTTTCGATCCCACCCCGCGGGCCATTGCTCACGCGGTATCTCCGCGCACTGTGGCATGGGTTGATCTTATGGAGGATCACAGCGGTCTGGAGCCAGCGGACAGTGATTGGAACGATCCTGGTGAGGTCCCCGACACTCTGCGTGGCATACTCAATGAAATAGGACGGGTGTATGTGCCCGCACTGCTGGCCAACGCAAAAGCCGTGCAGGCGGGTGAGAAGACCTGGGAGGGGGTTATCGACGGTGCCCCCTGGACCCAGCAGACCTTTCCCTACCAGGCGAAATGCCTGATGTGGATTAACCAGCAGTATCAGGCGTTGGGCAATGATGATCGTGCCAGGGTAGATGCCCTGCTGGCAGGGACAGGCTGCGATGCACTGATCGACAGTGCCTGACAGCTTGGTATGGGCAGCCGTACCGGCCAGATCAGGTAGAGCGCGAAATCGAACATGAAATTGAAGCAAAGGAGTAAGGCATGAGTTTTCAACCGAGTGAGAGAGTTATTGAGCTGAATGCGCGTTTGCAGGCCTTTATGCAAGAGCATATTTTTCCGCGCGAGCACGATTGGGAGGAGTTCACCCTGGACCCCCAAAATCAGTGGCAGACCCCTGATTGGTTCGACGGCCTACGCGAGCAAGCCAAGGCCCAGGGCTTATGGAATCTGTTTTTACCACATGAGTATGAGCCCTGGAGTCCTGGTCTTACCAACGTCGAAATAGCCACCATCTTTGAGACAATGAGCAAGGTAACCTGGGCCCAGGCAGTGTTTAACTGCAATGCCCCGGACCGCGGCAATATGGAAGTACTGGCCAAGTACGGGACGCCAGAGCAACAACAGCAATGGCTGGAACCTCTGTTGGCTGGAGAGATCCGCTCCGCTTATGCTATGACCGAGCCCCAGGTCGCCTCATCTGACGCCACCAACATGGAGCTTGAAATCGTGCGCGATGGCGATGAATACGTACTCAACGGGCGCAAGTGGTGGACCACTGGAGCCGTTAATCCGCGGTGCAAGATTATGCTGGTGATGGGTAAGTCCAACCCGGATGCAGAGCGCCATCGACAGCACTCCACCATTTTGGTGCCTCGCGATACTCCGGGGGTGAAGCTGGTGCGGACGCTGCGCGTATTTGACAGCCTGCACTCGCCTGGTGGCGAAGCAGAATTGTTGTTTGATAATGTCAGGGTGCCGGTGAGTAATATGATCAAGGGCGAGGGTTGTGGTTTTGAAATTGCCCAGGGCCGGCTCGGGCCGGGCCGTTTCCAGTATGCAATGGGCCTGGTTGGTCTGGCTCAGCGTTGCCTGGAATTGATGTGTGAGCGAGCAGAGGAGCGTGTGGCCTTTGGCGAAAAACTCAGTAAAAAAACCAGCGTGCAACATGAGATTGCACGCTCTCGTTGTGATATTGAGCAGTGCCGATTGCTGACGCTGCAGGCGGCTGACGTAATGGATAGGGAGGGTGTCAAAGGTGCCATGGCTTATATTTCCATGGTGAAAATTGTAGCGCCCAATATGGCCCAGACTGTTGCTGATCGAGCTATGCAGATATTTGGTGGCATGGGCGTATGCCAGGACACCCTGATTCCCTCGGTGTTTACGCTGGCTCGCTTTTCACGTATCGCCGATGGCCCCGACGAAGTTCATATGTCGCAATTGGGTAAACTCACCATCAGGTCTTTGCAGGGCTGATATCCTGGGAACTGAGTAGCGCCAGCATGTCAGCCGCTATTTGCACAGTGCTGTTGCGGCTCAGTTTCTGGTGTTGTCTTAGTCGTTGCCAGTTCTCGAAGGAGACGATGGCCTCGGCAGCTTCGCGCCGGGTGCTGGGCAGCGCTGCCAGCTCCGGTAGCCAACTGTCCAGGTTCCTGCGCAGTCTCTGTTGATTGCCGGCATACGTTTTTCGTAGTGTTGCCGATTGCCAGCGCCTTACTTGACCGGACAGAATTATTTGTTGCAGGGATTCGAAGGCGTTGAAGTGCTGCTGCGTCGCATGCACGATGCGCTCGGCCAGGACGCCCTCGCGATTGCCGCCACTAAACAAGCCTTGAACCCGCTGCATGACGAACTCGCTGGTGCTGGCAAATATACTCTCCATGTCCTCGAAGTGCCTGAAAACAGAGCGTATGCCCACCCCGCCTCGTTCTGCTACTTGCTGTGCAGTGGGCACCAGGTTGCCTTCCTCGACAAGCTCCAGCATCGCAACGACGATGGCCTGCCGACTGCGTTCACTGCGCTGCAGGCGACCGTCGGGCTTGGTGGTCGGTGTAACGTCTTGTGTGTCCATCAAGATCAATTATTCCAGCGCTGTTCAAATGCCATTGCGTGTTTTATTGATGTCCTCAGAATTCGGTGGCATTGAGAAAGTGGTGCCATCTACGCCGACGGTATAGTCGGGAAATACATCGTCAACACCTTCTACAAATGCGGCTTCCATACCGGGAAAAATCAGTACCGGCACAATGTGGTAATACAGTAAATGCCCCACACCGGCATCGCGTGCGGTCTCGGCTGCTTCCACCGGGCTGGTATGGTAGTCGAGAATGTCGTGGGTTATTTTTGCCAGGACCTGGTTACCCGCTTTGGTGGCAGCGCTATTCATCAGGCCCACCAGGGTTGGCGACAGCGCCTCGTGCACCAGCAAGTCGATGCCCTTGGCGAATTTTTCGATATTGGCGGATTTTTTGGTGTCTCCTGATATCAGTACGGTGCGCCCCTGGTAACTGAACAAATACGCCACTGCGGGAGAAATCGGGAAATGATCGACCAGAATCATCTGTACCTGCAGTCCTGCCTGGTCGTAAACCACCACCGATTCTCCCTCTACTGGAATCGGGAAGCTCTGGGCCGTCATGCCGTGACCGCTTAAGGGCGCTACGGTATCGCCATGGTGGTCATGGCGATAGATGGCGTCTCGGGCGTAGGCCGTGTTAAAGCCCGCGACGATATCTGCCACGCCTTCAGGGCCGTAAACGGGCAATGGCGTGGTATTTGCGCTTTGCACCCAGCGCAACGTGGCCAGTTCACCCAGGCCGTCGATATGGTCGGAGTGGAAGTGGGTGAGGAATACCGCTTCGATCTCGCCCAGGTCGTAGCGCAGGCGACCAAGGTTGCGGGCGCCGTTGGTGCCGGTATCAATGATAAACATTTTCCCGCCCGCAATCACCGCAACACAGGCGCCGGAGCGCTTGGGGTCGGGTAGGGGCCCCCCGGCACCGCACAGAGTTACATGCAAGCCATCACCAAGATCTTTGAGGGCGTTTCCCGATATCGCTGTTTCTATGGCTTTGGGTACAATGCGCAATGCTATAGCCGCACGTTGACTGTAGCCCAGTACAATTGCTAGCAGCGCAATGATAAGTACGATGTAGCGTTTTTTCATGGCAGTACCTGTCTGATATTCATTAATGAGCCCGTCATCAGGGCGGCGCTGTAAGAGGAAGTGCCACTATGCGCAGAGAGCCCTGAATGCATTTTTTCGATGGAAATAGTGACATAATGGCACTATACATGTCAATATGTTGCGCGCAACGATGGCAAAATCTTATACCTGGAGCATGACCGATGAAAGTAGAAAATAGCGTCTATCCCAATGACGAACAAATGGCCGGATTTCTGCAGCCCGGCCCGGAGGGACCTATCGACATGGTCAACTTACTGAGGTTCAAGGATAAGGCTGAGTACGCGGACGGCCGCGAGAGCGAACTGACTGGCCGCGAAGCTTATATGATCTATGCGAACGCTGTGGGCGAATTGTTACCGCAGTTTGGCGGTGGCGCCATGTTTTCGGCTGACGTAGAGCGCCTGATGTTGGGCGAGGTTGAGGATATGTGGGATGTCGTGGCTATTGCCCGCTACCCATCGAGACAGGCTATGATGGAGATGATGATGAGTGAAAAAATGCAGGAAATTGCTGTTCACCGAGCCGCCGGCCTGGCTGGTCAGTTGAATTTGGAAACTGCCGGGGCCATTGGCATGTGGCTTGGTAGCGAAAATTTCAAGGCCTAGCTAATGTCTAATCCTGTTGTTCCGTATATCACGCGCCTGGTAACCAGTGCAAAACTAAAGAGCGTGAAGCACGCGATGGCTGAAAAGCGCAGAAAGCGTACCAGGCAACCTCATTTGGTGACCGTCTACCTGCGCATAAACGATCCCTACAGCTATGTTTTGTTACAGGTGCTGGCACAATTACTGAGTCGTTACCCACTGCAATACGATTTTCGGACTGTGCTAAGCCTGCAGCCTGACATGTATCCGGCTCCAGGCTTATGGGAGCAAAATGCTTTTGCAGATGGCGCTTACCTGGCCGGGTTGTACGACCTGCAATATCCCACTACCAGGCCGCAAACTACGCTACAGCGCGATAATGAGCTTACCGCACAGCTGTTGCATTGGGAGTTACAGCCTGGCTATCTCGAGAACGCCCTGTCGTTGTTCAGCGCGTACTGGCAGGGAGATGATGCGAGGGTGGAGGCGTTAGTAGATGCTGATATTGCCAGCTCCGTGGAGTGTTACCAGCACCATCTGCAGGCAAACGAGAACCTGCTTGAATCCAATGGGCATTACCTCAGTGGCATGCTGCACTACGGCGGCGAGTGGTATTGGGGGCTGGATCGACTGGAGCACCTGGAGCTGCGGCTCAATGACCTGGGGCTGGGCAGGGCTGGCGCTGTAGATGTGCAGTTTAATCGCGGCCATAAGGATTTTTGCAATCAGCTGAGCCCCGCTCAGGTTACAGGCACTGCTAGCAATGCAGCGATCGAGGTTTTTTGGTCGATAAGAAGTCCTTACTCGTATCTCGGTTTGGTGAGGGTCAGGCAACTGGCCGAATACTATAAAGTGCCGTTGCTGGTAAAGCCGGTGTTGCCCATGGTGATGCGCCGCATGCAGGTGCCCAGGACGAAGCGCTTCTATATTGCGCAGGACTGTAAAAGAGAAGCGGATAAATACGGTATCGATTTTGGTTTTATCGCTGATCCGTTAGGAGCAGGCGTAGAGCGCTGTTATGCCCTGTATGACTTGGCAAAATCAGCAAATAAGGCAGTTGAGTTTTTGGAGAGCTATGCCCGCGGAGTATGGAGCGAGGGGATTCGTTCAGATACGGATGCCGGGCTACAGGTACTGGTAGAGCGAGTCGGACTCGACTGGCAGCAAGCGCGCGCTCTGCTGCAGAATGACTCGTGGCGGTTATGGGCGCAGGAAAATTTGGCGGAGTTGTATGGCAATGGACTTTGGGGTGTTCCCAGCTTCAAATACGGTGAGCTGAAGGTATTTGGCCAGGATCGAGTGGATTGTATTGAACGCGCGATTGTCGCGGATATACTGGCGGCCCACAGCGGGTCGCACAACAACCATGATGGAGTTTGAGTAACAGTGAAAATCAACAACCGAGTAACACAATTGACCGGGGCGCAGTACCCCATTATCCAGGCCCCTATGGGCTGGATAGCACGTTCACAGCTGGCTTCAGCGGTTAGTAATGCCGGTGGCCTGGGGATTATAGAGACCTCATCCGGTGAGTTGGACAATATCAAACGGGAAGTCGAGTTGATGCGCGAGCTGACTGACAAGCCCTTTGGTATGAATGTAGCGCTGTCCTATGTGCGCGGCACCAATATTGTCGACTTTGTGATTGAGCAGGGCATTAAGTTTGTCACCACTTCCTCCGGCAGTCCCAATGTATGCACCCAGGACTTCCAGGCTGCCGGGATTACGGTATTTCATGTGGTGCCTACCCTGGAGATGGCGCTCAAGGCATTGGACGCCGGGGTAGATGGATTGATAGTTGAAGGAGGAGAGGGGGGAGGCTTCAAGAATCCCAGCCCGGTTTCTACCATGGTATTGCTACCCTTGATTCGCTCCCGGTGTGACGTGCCTATTATTGCCGCGGGCGGCATTTCCGATGGCGTGTCCATGGCAGGGGCTTTTGCCATGGGTGCAGAAGGCGTGCAAATGGGCACACGCATGTTGTCCTGCGCAGACTCCCCCGTACACGCCAACTGGAAGCAGGCGGTGGTTCAGGCCAGGGAAACCGATACCGTATTTCTTAATCAAGAGGGGCGCCCGGCTTTGCGCGCCCTGCGCACGAGCCGCACAGCAGAATTGGCCCCGCTGGGGAAGTTTAACGTCATGGAGCAGATGGCGGATTTGCAGACGCTGTATTTCGGTGGTGATATGGAAGCCGCTATTCCATTGTCCGGCCAGGTATGTGGTCGTATTGATGAGGTGCTCACCGCAAAACAGATCGTCGAAGGCACCATGGCCGGTTTTGACCAAGTGATGCACGGCTTGGCCAGTCAGTACACCTGATTGCAGGGGAGTAGATTGCCCACGATGAGAGCAGGCTGAGGTACTTATGGGGATTAGAGTTTGGGGCGTAGAGGCTTCGCCTTATTTGCTAAAAATTGAGGCCCTGTTAAATGCCCGGGCGATACCTTTTCGCCGACTGCCTCGCGATGGCAACCGCTGGGAAAATATAACAATGGCGTGGCGTTTGCGCCGTGCCCAGCGTCAGAACAAAGTGCTGCGCTATCCGCAAATGGATCCACTGGATGAATATCCCAGTGTCCCTTTCCTGTCGACCGATGACGGGGCTTTGCACTATGACTCTTCCGCCATCGCGCATTGGCTGGATGATAATTCCTCACCTGGCGCGGCACCATTTTACCCGCAGGAATCTGCTCTGGGCTTCATTGCGCAATTAATCGATGAGGCTTTTGACGAATACGGGTTGTACATGGTGCACCACCAGCGCTGGGTATGTTCCGCTGCAGATACCGCAATGGGAGAGACTACGGGCGCAGAAATGTCGCGATTGCTGTTCCCGCCGCAAGTGCGATCGCTAGTCAGGGACTTGCCTCGTCGGCAGGTGCGCCGCTGCCCTTACCTGTTCAGTGTCGCTCCGCAAGGCTATCAAGTGGAGGTGGAGCCACAGCGGGTGCCACCATCGAGGCCGGGATTTCCACCAACGCATACGCTTTTGCAAGACAGTTGGCATCGCTATGTTGACGCATTGGAAGGCTTGCTGAACCATCAGCCCTATATTCTGGGTGGGCGATTTACGCTGGCTGATGCCAGCGCCTATGGTCAGCTGAGTATGAACCTGATTGATCCGACCACAGCGGCGAACCTGCAGCGACGTGCTCCGCTGACGTATAACTGGTTGCTGGATATTCGCGATGGCAAGCATCGTGGTGGAACCGGGGTGCTCTCGTTGTCGCCAGCACTACAGCCTCTGCTGGACATCATCATGACGACGTTTGCACCGCTGATGGTGCAGAACAACGCTGCCTACCAGCGTGCGCTGGAAGCGGGGGAAGAGACCTTTAATGAACAGGGGTTTGATCGTGACTTGGCATTGTACGATGGCGAATTGTTGGGTCACCCTTTCCGTTGTGTAGTAAAAACATTTCAAGTCAGGGTATGGCGGGACTTGTGTCACCATTGGCAGCAGCTTGACGATAATGAGCGGCAAAGCTTGCAGGGCATGCTGCCCCATTGGTCTTTGTTCATCGACCCTCACTGTTAGGTTCAATTTCTCAGTCTACCCGCATTTCATCGCGTCCCGGCTTTGGACGATGTTATCAATAGATGCAAAACTCAGGCTCCCTAATAAGGATGAAGTTATGTCTGAGAATTCCGAGCTTCGCGTCGCGGTGATCGGCGCCGGCCCGGCGGGGCTGGCCACTGGGCGAGAACTGCTGCGTAAGGGTTTTAGCAACTTTACAATATTCGACGCCCTGGATGCGCCGGGAGGTACCTGGCGATTACATAGCTACCCGGGACTTGCCTGCGACGTATGGGCGCATTCGTATACGTTTTCTTATGCCCCCAATCCCGATTGGACGGCAAGCTTTGTCGAGCAGCCAGAAATTCAGGCCTATCTGGCGCGTTGCGCGACGCAATTCGGACTGGATCCTCATATCCAGCTAAACACCCGTATTCGCAGCGCCCACTACCAGTCTGGAGGGAGCTGGATGCTGCGCACCGAGGCCGGCGACACGGTCGAGTTTGATGTGGTGATTAATGCTATGGGTAACCAGCACACACCGCAGTTTCCCGATGTTCCGGGCATGGACCTGTTCACAGGAGATAGCTGGCACGGCACCCGCTGGAACCATGACGTGGATTTACGTGGCAAGCGGGTGGCCATTGTTGGGTCCGCCGCCAGCGCCGTGCAGATAGTACCGGAAGTGGCCAAAGTCGCCGGTCACCTGAGCGTCCTGCAGCGCTCCGCTAACTGGGTTATGCCCAGGGGGAAAAAACTGTATAGCGAAAAACAACGCCGCCGCGCGCGCCGCTTCCCTTTTTTGATCACATTGACGAGAAAGTGGCAAACGGCGTTAATGAACCAGGTGCAGTACGCAGTCACGCCCGGTCATAAACGTATGGCTCAGTTCCAGAACATGGTGCGTAAGTTCATTGACCGCACAATTAGCGATCCTAAAATGCGCGAGGAGCTGACGCCCGATACTGACTATGGCTGCAAACGCGGCCTGGTGTCGGATGATTTTTACCCGGCGCTAATGCGTGATAACGTTCAATTGATAGCAGCTGGTTTACAGGAAGTGACGCCTACCGGACTGATAACCCAGGACGGTCGCAGCATCGATGTGGACGTCATCATCTACTGCACTGGCTATCGTATTATGGATTTTGATCGCATCGACGTACTCGGCTCGGCGGGTACATCTCTGGCCGAGGTGATGGGTGATGACCCGATGGCGCACAAAGGTATAGCCGTGCCGGATTTCCCCAATTACTTTTTTGCGGTAGGCCCCAATGGCCTGGTGCTTAACGTGTCCTATTTTGTTACCGCTGAAAAAAATGTCGAGACCATTGTGCGTCTGCTCGATGCCAAGCAAAGCGCTGGTGCGCGACAGATAGCGGTAAAAAGAGCGGTTTTTCAACAATACAATGACTGGCTGGCTGATCGTTTTGAGGGCTTTTCCTGGGGGGCCAGTAACTGCAAGAGTTACTACCGCAATGCAGCCGGTCATGCCCCGTTTCTGTTTCCCGGAAATTTCAAGCAATACCGCCAACTGCATGAAGACAGTGGCTTGCATGAATATGACCTGGACCTGGATCAGCCCGGGCACGGGCGCTAGATTCAGTTGACAGCACAATTACTCACACTGCAGCAGATCAACGACACCAGCGCAGGCGGCAAGGCCTATGGCCTGTCCAGGTTGGTAGCTATGGGCCTGGCTGTGCCGCCAGCGTTCGTCATTCGCAACGCGCAGACCGACAGTTTCCCTGAGGGGCTACAACAGCGTTACCTGGAGCTCGGGGCAGGGAAGGTGGCTGTGCGATCCTCTGCTTTGGGTGAAGATGGCGACGACGCTTCGTTTGCCGGCCAGTACGACACCGTGCTGAATGTGCAGGGTGATGCACAACTGCGCCTCGCCATTAATCAATGTGTAGCGTCGGTTGGCAGCGATCATGCCAAAAGCTATCAGGACACGCAGTTGCACGGCGGTTTGGCGACTATGAACGTCGTGGTGCAGCGTATGGTGGATGCCAGGGCTGCCGGTGTGGTCTTTACAGCGGATCCGGTAAGTGCCCGCCGCGACCTGTTGCTTATCGATGCTGTTGCAGGCCTGGGTGAGACCCTGGTCAGTGGCGAGGCTACCCCGGATCACTATGGTGTGCACAGCAACGGTAGCATCGTGCGCCGGCAACTGGTGGGCGATCAGCCGCTGCTTACAGATCAGGAAATAGCCACCATAGCCAGGCAGGCCAGAGCAGCGCAGGAACATGAAGGGCGAGCACTGGACCTGGAGTGGGCCATAGCGCAGGACGGTACCTTATTCTGGTTGCAGGCCAGGCCCATTACGACCTTGCCTGCTGATCTCAATGAATTTGATACCCGCCTGCCGCGCCCGGATGACGTGCTAACGATTAGTAACGTCAGCGAAATGATGCCCGGCGCGGTATGCCCGCTCACCGCTTCCTTCACCGGCTGGGGCATTGATTATGGTTTGCAGCATATGCAGCTTACCGTTGGCGCCAGGGATTATATTGACAAGAACTGGCAAATCACTGCGTCTGCCTATGGTCATTTGTTCCTGAACCTTACGGGTAATGTTGTTATGTCGGCAGGCGTGCTGGGTTCTACCGTGGAGCAGACCGCGCAAACACTGTGCGGGCGTATTGTGCCTGAACTCAAGGCATTGCCGCCGCTACCGGGCTGGCGCCGGCTGTTCAATACCATCAGATTGTTGCGTTACTGTCTTGCCGCTCCGGCGGTGGTACACAAGTTCGGTACAGATCTGGAGCAATTTGTTATCGCTAGAAAACCCGGCAGCGCAGCCATGTGGACGGAGCTGGAAGCGAAGTCCTGGTTTTTCGATCATGCTATGGCGGTGCATATTCAGTCATCGGCGCTGTCGGGATTTCTGTGTGCCATCGTCGAAAATATGGTTTCCGGGCGCTCCAATGACAGTACCACCGCAGAGCAGGCCGAAGCCGTGCGGCTGTTGGCGGGTGCCAATGACGTGGAAAGCGCCCTGATGCTTGAGCAGCTGGATGAGCTAGTGGATCGCGTGGCCGGGCATCCTGACGCTCTGCATCAGTTCCAGCAAGCCTCGGCAGAACAGGCATTAAGCTGGTTGCGTAAGACACCAGGTATTGATCGGGAATTTGACCTTTTTTTGCGTGCCCACGGTCATCGTGGTTATCGCGAGCTGTGCATGCGCGACCCTGCCTGGGGAGACGACCCGACACCGTTGGTTCAGAGTATGCAGGCAGCGGTGCATGCCCGTTTGCTCACCGGTGGGCACAGGCATTTGCACACGGTGGATATTGACTGGTCCGAACTCAGCTGCGGTTTGCGCCGGGTTTTGCCCAAGGCGCATAATGCCATTCGTCGCAGGGAGCACACCAAATCCCAGTTGGTCGATGTGGCCCACCGGTTCAAGCAGGGTTTTCGTCACTTGGGCAATCTGCTGGCCGCAGAGGGGAAGGTGCCTGATGCAGACCTGGTTAATTTCTTCAGTGTGACTGAGTTACCCGGATTCATTGCCAGTCCCACTGCCACTGCAGTGGCGCATGCGCTTGCCCGGCGCAATGCTCTGGCGCACCAGCAGCAGTTTGAGTTTCCGGAGATATCGGTTGGCATACCGCAACCGCTGGAGCCGCAAATCGTTGCCATGGGCGATGGTGTGCTGCAGGGGCGCCCGGCATCTCGTGGCGTGGTGGAGGGTATAGCCCGGGTTGCCCATACCCTGTCAGAAGCGGCACAATTGCAGCCCGGTGAAATTCTGATTACGCCGATTACGGATATTGGCTGGACGCCATATTTCAGTTTGATAGGCGGGCTGGTAACTGACCTGGGCAGCTCGGTGTCCCATGGCGCGGTCATTGCCAGAGAGTATGGTTTGCCCTGTGTGGTTAACGCGCGTCAGGCGACGCGCTTGTTTCACACAGGCGATCGCATTCGCCTGGATGGCGACAGTGGCAGTGTGCAGCTGCTGGGCGCAGACTAATTTTTCCAGGGGTTTAAAGGAAATACTATGAAAGATTTTGTAGGTAAAACCGCAGTAGTCACCGGTGCAGCCAGCGGTATTGGCCTGGCCATGGTGCAGCTGTTCTTGCAGCGCGGTATGAATGTGGTTATGGCAGATGTGGAAACGCAGGCGCTGAAAACAGCGACCGGGCAGTTAGAGCAGGGTGAGGGAACGTTTTTGACGGTAACCTGTGATGTGGGTGATGCTGCAGCTGTTGATGCACTGGCCGAGGCAGCGTACCAACGTTTTGGCAGTGTGCAGGTATTGTGTAATAACGCGGGCGTATTCGTTGGTGGAGCGAGCTGGGAAAATAGTGTAGCAGACTACCAATGGTTATTTGATGTCAATGTGATGGGCATTGCCAATGGCGCAAGAAGCTTTATTCCTCGTATGATTGCGCAGGGTGATGAATGCCATATCGTCAATACCGCGTCTATGGCCGGTTTAACCACACTGCCTTTTTCGTCAATTTATTGCCTGACAAAAGCTGCAGCCCTGCACCTGAGTGAATGTATGCATAAAGAGCTGGAGGCTGTCGCGCCGCAGATTGGGGTATCGGTGCTGTGTCCAGAGTTAATCAATACTGGCATTGCAACGGCGGGCCGAAATCGTCCCGAGAAGTATTCCCTGGAAGGCGATATTATCGATACTGATTTCAGCAAGATGACCGCCGACGCTGCAGTAGAATCAACTGCCGGAGGCTTGCCGCCCCTGGCCATGGCGGAGCGTGTTATAGCCGGTATTGAACAACGTAAATTCTATTTACTGGCGGAGGACTTCTGGAAGGACATCGCGCTACACCGCCTCGATGAAATCAAGGCAGAGAAAAATCCCACGATGTTCTTCCCTGAGGGCGCTTTATAAAACGTTAATGCGATCGCCGGACAAATTTTGCTCAATTTGATCGTGATAGAGCTGCTCGATCTGGTGTCGCTTAAGTTTCATGGTGGGCGTCAGTAGAGCGTTTTCAATGGTCCATTCTGGAACCACGTAGACCTGTCCGACCCGTTCATAAGCAGGCACTTCGTTATTGATCTCATCAATCAACGCCTGTAGTTCGGACTTCACGGTTTGTTTGTCCAGGGTGGCACCGGTTTCGGACAGCGTGGTTAACAGGACGGGTTGATCCAGACCGTGTCCGACCACGCAAAACTGCGCCAGAAGAGGACTGCGACCAAAATGGTCTTCCAGCCGCGTGGGGACGATGAACTTACCCTTGGACGTTTTAAATACCTCGCTAAGACGGCCCGTTACCCATAGATCGCCATTTTCATCGATCCTTCCCGAGTCACCCGTGCAGTACCATCCGTCATCGAAGACCTCGGCGGTTTTTTCCTCGTCAAGGTAATAGCCTTTCATCAGGCCTTTGCTCTTGAATTGGATCTCGCCGGTATCGGATAAGCGCACGCCGATACTATCATCCATGGGCTGACCCACGCAGCCTGATACGGGCTGGTCGTTCTTCAGCCAACCGACACCGTGTATAAAGTTCTCGGTCATTCCGTAACCGTCCCGCAAGGCAATTCCCATACGTAAAAACCAGTCCTGTACGTCCCGTGGACAAGGCGCAGAGCCGGTGAGGATAAACCGGGCCTCGCCCAGTCCCAATAATGTGGCAATGCCGGCTTTTTGTTCATCGCTTAGATTTTCCTGCGCTGCCGGCGGTATTTTCGCGTCTATGCCTTCCTTGAATTTGACCCACAGTCGAGGTACGGCGAAGAAGAAGGTTGGCTGTACCGAGCGAATTTCGTCGCCAAAGGTAGCCAGTCCCTCTGAAAAAGAGATGGAGCTGTTAGAATACAGACTGCTCATGCCCACCAGAATTCGCTCGGCAGCGTGCGACATTGGAAGAAACGAAAATAGTCGACTCTCACCGTCGTTCATTTTAAAGGCTTCGGCCAAATCCGGAACCACGTGGCCCGGTGTCTGGTGCATGTGCATCACACCCTTTGGGTTCCCGGTGGTGCCAGAGGTGTAGATAATAGTGAATACATCATCAGGCACCGGAATGGGCGATTCCGTGTACGGTGGATAGGTGGCAATTATCTGCTCCAGGCTATCGTCACAGTCAAAGCTGCAACCGAGCATGGCTACAGTTTCCATCTCATCTTCCAGCGCATCTTTCACATGCTTCGCTTGATCAAAATCTCCAGCGAACACCAATTTCGCTCCGCTATGGTTGAAAATATAGTTGGCGGACACGGTGTCTTGACCGGGGTAAATTGGCACACTGATATGCCCGCTGAGCATGATTGCCAGATCGACAATGGGCCAATCCTTGCTGTTGGAAGACCAGATTGCGATGCGGCTACCTGCCGGGTAATCCTTGCTCTTGAGGAAACTGGCAATACGCCGCACCTGATCGCTGACTTCTGCCCAGGTATACTCCCGCCAGACCAGCGCGGTAGGTTGTCGAAGATACACTTTTTCAGGCGTCTCGCGCTCCCAGTGATAGAACATCTCCAACGGTGACTTAACGGTAGTGGACATCACATACTCCTTTTAGCAAGATAATTTACCCCGGGGTGCTGTTTGCTTCGAGCTACAGTGGCGTATAGCTATACTTTTGTCCGCCCAGTGCAGCTTCGTACATCAATCCGCCTTTGGCTACAGTAAAGATGGCCATCCCCTTGCGATAACCCAGGGACGCGGTCGAAGCATCATTTTTACCGCCGCTCACCCCGGTTGCGGTGCCGCCGCCGGTATTGGCCTCAGCTGAGGCGCCGGCAGTAATGGCAACAGCGGTAGCCTGGGCGCTGAACTCGAAATTCCCGGAGGTGAAATCATTCAGTGCCGTCTCGTTTTCGAAGAAAATGACCTGGCTATAGGCCTGTCCACCCAGTTGGAAGCCAATGGTAAGCTGCGTCATTTTGGATGTTCCTATGGCGGTACCCTGTCGATAGACTTTGCCCGAACCATGCGCGCCGCCGATGCCAATGCCGCCCTTGCCGATTGTGGGAAATACTGCATAGCCATAACTTTTGCTAAAGTAGGAACCGCTCTCTCCAGCGTTCTTGAAGCTTTCTATTGCATCAGAGTATTCATCCGCCCATGCTGTGTGAGCAGACAGGCTGAATAGCAGCAGCATGGCGGTAGCTTTTAGTATTTGTTGCATAATTAGAGTTCCTATATTGACACGGTTAATTTGTGGATCAGTTGATCCAGGTCACAGTTTTTTAGCATGTCAAACCCGTAAGTGTGGGTCAAGGGTGTCCGGGTACATTTACCTTGCTGCTATACTGATCACTGCATCTTCACAGCGTGCTTTCCTGAACTGCATTTATCGATTTTGAGTAACCAGGTAATATAACACTATGAAAAAACTGAGCTTTATCGACAGTGCCTTCCTTCTGGCGGAAAGTCGTGAAACGCCCATGCATGTGGGTGGTGTAAATTTGTTCACTCTGCCCGAGGGCATCGACGAGCAAGAATTCCTGCATGGCCAGGCGACGGAGTACCGGACAACAGAGGAATTGCAGCCCCCGTTTGGTGATCGACTTAAAATGGGCCGACTCGGGTTGGCAGGGCCGGTGTATTGGCAGCCCGATAAATCACTGGATATGGACTATCACGTGCGCCATTCGGCATTGCCTAAACCCGGGCGCTATCGGGAACTTTTTGCACTGGCTTCGAGACTGCACAGCACATTACTGGATCGCAATCGACCATTGTGGGAGATGCACTTGATTGAGGGTTTGCAGAATCGCCAGTTCGCCGTGTATTCAAAATATCATCACGCTGCGATCGACGGTGCGCGCTCAATGCACCTGACCCATAGCATGTTCTCTACCAGTGATAAAACAAGAGTCGAGGGCTCGCCCCTGTCACTGGCGTCGCAGGAGCGTTATCGCGCCCGGCTGGCACAACACAATCCAGCGGCCTTCAGCGATGCCGAGCTGCGTAACGTGGCCGATGCCCTGAAAGAGAGTTTTGACAGCGGCGCGCATATCTTTAGCTCACTTAAACGGTTTGCCAACGGGTGGATGGGGAAGGGGGGAGCGCTGGCGCTGCCCTGGTTGGACGTGCCGCGCAGTTCGATCAACACGCCTGTGGATGGCGCCCGTCGTTTTGTCGCTCAATCCTGGCCTTTCGCGCGTGTTCGTGGCGTCGGAAAAGCCCTGAACGGCACCTTTAACGATGCGGTTCTGGCGATGTGCGCTGGAGGCCTGCGTCTGTATCTGCAGAAACACAGTGAACTGCCGGCAAAATCACTCAAGGCCATGGTGCCAGTGTCTTTACGCCGGGAAGGTGATATCGACTCGTCAAATGCAGTCGGTGCGATCAGCGCCGATTTGGCGACTAATATTGAAGATCCTCTCAAACGTTTCGCCGCGATCCAGGCCTCAATGATTGCAGGTAAGGAGTTGTTTAAAGGCATGAAGCCGCAGGAGGCAGCGCTGATGTTACAGATGCTGCAATTGCCGGGTCTGTTACTGATGCCGTTGGGGTTGATGAGTCGGTTTCCACCGTACAGCACGGTTATTTCGAATGTTCCCGGCCCGCGTCAGCCCATGTACTGGAATGGCGCTCGCCTGGATGGAATTTATCCTGCCTCTATCGTCACTGAAGGCGTCGCACTCAATATCACCCTGGTGACTTACGATAAGAATGTGGATTTTGGTATCACTGCATGTCGTCGCACCATGCCCCAGGTGCAACGCTTGATCGATTACATGGAGCAGGCGCTACAAGAGTTGGAGGAAGCCGCGGGATTGTCCAAACCCAAAGCGCGCAAACCTGCCAGCAAAACAGCTGTAGCGAAAGCCAGCGCTAAAAAAAGGGTGACACCCAGGGCTGAAGTGAAAGCTAAAGCCAAGACGAAGACTAAGGCTAAGACTAAGACTAAGACTAAGACTAAGACTAAGGCTAAAGCTAAAGCTAAGGTAAATTCGAAAGTTAAAGCGAAGCCCAAGGCCAAAACCAAGACTGCGGTTAAAGCAACAGCCAAGCCGACCGCGAAAGCCAAGCCCAGACTTAAAGCGAAGCCTAAAGGCAAAGCGCAACCGAAAAGCAGGTCCCGCGCTGCGAAGTAAGCTAAGTTAACCGTAAGCGATAGCGCCGCCGTTTAAAGGGATAGAGCATCCGATTATGAGGAACGCCCGGTAACGAGCACTGAACCAATGGAGATGAGCGATGACCATTAATGAAGGAATAATCAGAGACTTTATCGCCGCCTGGTCCCGGCTGAATACAGAAGAGTTGGTGGCCTATTTTTGCGAAGACGGCGTCTATCACAATATGCCAGCGGACCCGGTCAGCGGAATTGAGGCATTGACCGGATTCATTGGCGCTTTCATCTCTGGTTGGGATAAGACCGATTGGGAAATCCTCAATGTGCTTGTCGATGGTGACATCGTAGTTGTTGAGCGCCTGGATAGAACCATAGCGGGGGGAAAATCGGTAGATTTGCCCTGCTGTGGAGTTTTCGAAATGAGAAACGGCAAGATTGCTGTTTGGCGCGACTATTTTGATATGACAACCTATATCAAGGCGATGTCGTGAT
>JBALVO010000044.1:0-28679 GCA_036961445.1 Halioglobus sp. | reverse complement strand
CGCAGTTAGCGCTCTTCACCAGCGGGCTTGTCAGTCCGCTCACACACTTCTACTATGGCCAACGGGATGCAACGCATCCCGTTTTGCTGTGAGCTGAAATTACACACTGGGAAATAGCCTATGAAATACCTGCATACCATGGTGCGAGCACGTGACCTGGACGAAACCCTGGATTTTTACTGCGACAAACTGGGGCTGGTTCAGGTCAATCGCTACGACAGCGAGGCGGGTCGTTTTTCCCTGGTATTCCTGGCCGCCCCGGACGATGTAGAGCGCGCCGCAGAAGGCCAAAGCCCGCTGCTGGAGATCACCTGGAACTGGGACAGCGAGGAATACGACAGCGGCCGCAATTTTGGCCACCTGGCCTATCGCGTAGATAATATCTACGAGCTGTGCCAGTCACTAATGGACAAGGGCGTCATCATTAACCGGCCACCCAGAGATGGTCATATGGCCTTTATCCGCTCGCCAGACGGTATCTCTATTGAGCTTTTGCAGGCCGGGGAAAACCTCCCGGCACAGGAGCCCTGGGCGTCAATGGCAAATACCGGTAGCTGGTAGTCGGGCACAGGAACTGCCAGATATGTCCAGGAGCATCACCACACGACTCATCGTATTGCTCACCCTGTGTGCGACCCTGATTATTGGTGTCGGCATGCTGGTGGACTATCGATTGTCACGTGACAGCATCCTCGAACGACTGCGTGTGGAATCTCAGGAGACCATCGGCTCGGTGATCATCGACCTGGAAAATCTGCTGGACGGCGTGGAGGGCTCTACCCTGTTTCTGGCGCGCATCCTGGAGCAGCGCAGCTACACCCAGCCGGGACTGGAGCAAATGCTCAAGGATATTGTCGAAAATAACGAGGACATTTTTGGCGCCAGCATAGCGCTTGACCCGGCGCAAGTAGACAACCCTTTGGGCTTCGCACCTTATTACTACCACAAGGACGGCATCCTGACCTATGCCGACCTCGCCGACCAACAATACAATTACCGCGCCCAACCCTGGTACGCAGACACTGTGGCCGCTGGCAAGGCCAACTGGGCGGATCCGTATTTTGATGAAGGTGGCGGCGGAATATTGATGACCACTTTTGCCGTACCCGTCTATCGATTGGACGAGCGCAACCAGCGGTTTCTCTATGCGGTGGTTACTGCTGATCTTGCGCTTGACGAACTGCAACACTATCTAAAGCGCTTGAAACTGGGCAACAGCGGCTATGCGACAATGCTCAGTCGCACCGGCATCATCCTCAGCGGCAGAAATCCAGACAATATTATGCGCCACTATTCCGAAGCGCATTCTGACGAGCTGGATAACCCTGCATGGCAGGCGATGTTTACTTCAGCCCTTGCCGGGCAAAACATTACGCGGCAACTGGAATGCCCGGAAATAGCTGGAAAATGCATCATCCGAATGGGGAGCCTGAAATCCACTGGTTGGCCGGTCGCGGTTCTTTACTCCGAACAGGAAATACTCACTCCCCTGCGCAAGTTCCAGGCCAAATCAGCGATCCTGGGACTGGCCACACTGCTATTTATGTCCCTGGCGGTGTATAGCGTGACGCGCAGAATTACCGGTCCGCTCACCGCTCTCGCTCTCGCTAGTGACCGTATGGCACGTGGTGACCTCGATACGGCGATGCCCACAGCAAAAGGCGATGATGAAATCGCCAGACTGTTGCGCTCGTTTACGGCCATGAAAACAGACCTCAAGTCCTACATTGCAGATCTGGAAACTGCTACCGCTAGTCGCAGCCGGGTAGAGGGTGAACTAGCCGCAGCCAGTGAAATACAAATGTCCATGCTACCCCAGGGCGGCGAGGCGATAGATCTACACCAGGAATACGGGCTGTGGGCCAAAGTGCGTCCGGCGAAATCTGTGGGGGGTGACCTTTACAGCTACTACCGCAGCAACAACCAGCTATTTATCGCAGTAGGTGATGTTTCAGATAAAGGCGTACCTGCCGCACTATTTATGGCAAAAGCGATCAGTCTTATCCAGCAGATGGCCAGCGCAGAAACCGAGCCTGCCGCGGCCATGGCGCAGCTCAACAACGCCCTGGAAGCTGGCAATGATAACTGCATGTTCGTCACTCTGTTCCTGGGCGTACTGGACCTGAACAACCTGCAATTGCGCTTCGCCAGCGCCGGCCATACAGCCCCCAGTCTGCTGCGCGCGGGGGCCGTTACCGTGATAGATCAGGATGATGGCCCGGCTGTGGGGCTGGCAACGAATTTGCAATATGCCACCAACACACTGCAACTGGCAGCGGGAGACCGCCTGGCCATTTACACTGACGGCATTGACGAGTCCTTTAACGAGAAGGCCGAGATGTTCGGCTTTGATGGGTTTAATCGCTGCCTGGCAAAAACCGCGATGGCAGCCATCGACGCAGCAGGCTTGGCGATATTTGCGGCGATAGATAAGCACGCTGGGACCACCGCACAATCGGATGACATTACCCTGATGTTGCTACAACTCAAGCCTGATGAGCTGACCAGCACGACAAAGCCAGAACAAGCGGCAACGAGTTTTACCACGGCTGAACACCTGACCACCCGGGCACTGGACTGGCTGCAACAAGCCCTGGAGTCCTTGGGCGCACCCGAAGATACCCATATGGTACTCGCTCTGGTCACAGAAGAAATCATCACCAATATCGACAAATACGGTGGTTTAACCCCCGAGGGCATCATCGACGTTAAAGTGGAGGTTAGCGCCTCCAGTATAAGCCTGGAAATACGGGATCAGGGCATTGCGTTCAACCCTCTGGTAGATGCCATTCGCTCTCCTCTGGGCACAGACATAGAATCTGCCGAGATCGGTGGTCTTGGTGTACACTTGGTAACAGAATTGACCGACGAGCAGGTCTATCAGCGTATAGATGGGCACAACGTGCTGCGAGTCACTAAATCAGTATCCGAGGGCACAATAAGCTGATCCTGCGCCGGAACTGGAAGAACAATAAACTAAGAGGCCCCTGTTATCATGGACTTGAAAACCACAGTCTCCATCGACGAAGAAAATTCAGTAGCGCGTGTCGCGTTAACAGGTGCACTAAATACAGATACGGCACCGGGTTTTGAACAACAACTGCAAAAAGTGGTTGCCGGAGGCCACCGCCTGACGGTACTGGATATGAAAGACCTTGAATACATTAGTTCTGCCGGCCTGCGCGTTATTTTCAAGGCGGCCAAGCAAACCAAGTCGGCGGGACATCGCCTGGCGGCCGCCAATCGCAAGCCCCATATCGACAAGGTCTTTGAAATTTTAAAGGCACTGCCCGATATGGCTGTGTTTGCCAACGACCAGGAACTGGACGACTACCTCGACTCTATGCAGGAACAGGTACGCGGGCAATAGCTGCCTGTTTAGACCCTGACAGCAATGGTCAGGGGCTAAGGCTCACCCCGCAGGAAATTGAGAATCCAATGCGCTACCCGGCGCCCCTCCGGCTCGCTCACCAGTGATGCCATCCCTGCAGCGTAAACCTCTTCACCGATGGTCTCGCGCCTGAAATTCATAATTTCCCGGGAGTAGCCAGGTACAAACTCAGGGTGCCCCTGGAACGTCAGGATATGATCACCAACCTGACACACCGCGTTTTCACAAAATTCACTACCCGCCAGCACTCTTGCGCCACTGGCGTTTTGTACCACCTGATCCTGATGACTGACAATAATACTAAAACCCGGATCACCCTGGTCGTGCCATGGCGGCGTCGTGGTGAACTGGTGGGTGTGCAGGCCAACCCCCCAACCATTGGATGATTTCTCGGTTTTACCCCCCAATGCCTGGGCAACCAATTGATGACCAAAACAAATGCCCACTATTTTTTTGTGCCGTCGATCCAGTTCGCGCACAAAGTCCATCAGTGTGGCGATCCATGGCTTGTCGTCATACACGCTGGATTTACTACCGGTAATTAAGTAAGCGTCGACTTCATCAATATCGGCCGGGTACTGCTGCTGCTCCACATCATAGAGCTTAAACTCCAGAGCGGGGTCCAGTTGCCCCAGCAGCGCTATGAACATATCCGGATATTCTCCGAACTCGGAGACCCACTCAGGCCTTACCGTATCTGTTTTTAATATACCCAGTTTCATCGTAAATCCGCATGGTAATGTTGATCAGGACGGACGGGCGCAGGCCTCATCCACGGTGCTAATATGATAAGCACACAATATTAGGCAGGGCCACCAGAGCTGTCTATACCACTAAAGGGCTGGAACAAATAGCAACTGCAGGGTTACAGGTACCGCGGTATTGATGGATTTAAGGCCAGCGATTTCACGCAGGGCGGTGATACCTCCGTCCAGGGAGAAATCCGCTGCGTTAATCAGCACGGGCCGCGAGCTAAGTACACGCAAGCGACTGTCTCCTTCCCCCACCACAACAACCGGAATCGTCAGGCTCTTTTCCTGGCCGTGCAACGACAGCGTCACTGGCAGATCGGTGGTCACCACGCCCCCTTGGGCGACCGTGGCAATGATCGTCGGGTCTACCTGCGCACTGATATTCGCCGACGGGAATGTTACCGTCTCGAACAGGAGTTCCCGCATACGCTCATTGCGGATGGGCACCAGGGTTTCAACGCTACCCAGGTCAATACCCAGCTGGACCTTGCCATCGAGGCCAATGTAGCCCACCAGTGACGAGAAACTGTGTATCTCCGCTACACTGTCATTCTTGATAGAAACGAAATTGACCGTGGACCTGGTATTATCCAGCTCCCACTGCGCCAATGCAGCACTGCCCGGAAGCAGTAACGCAAACACCACCAGCAAAGTATTGAGTTTCAGTCTGTCGTGCATCGCACTGCTCCTTGTTCAGCTACCGATTATAACGCCATTTGTGCCAGGTCGCCTTTTTCTTCCAGCCAGGCCTTGCGATCCGCAGCGCGTTTTTTTGCCAACAACATATCCAACATATTATCAGTGTCATCACCCGGATCCATTACCAGGCGCACCAGGCGACGCGTGTCCGGGTCCATGGTGGTCTCACGCAGCTGCAGGGGATTCATTTCACCCAGGCCTTTGAAGCGCTGCACATTGACCTTACCCTTTTTCTTCTCTGCCTCGATGCGATCCAGAACACCCTCCTTTTCAGCTTCATCCAGCGCGTAAAATACTTCCTTGCCCACATCGATGCGATACAGCGGAGGCATTGCTACAAACACATGGCCCGCCGCTACCAGTGGCCGAAAGTGACGAACAAACAAGGCGCAGATCAAGGTGGCAATATGCAAGCCGTCGGAATCGGCATCCGCGAGAATGCAGATTTTATGATAGCGCAGAGTAGACAGATCATCGCTAACCGGGTCGATCCCCATTGCCACGGAAATATTATGCACCTCCTGGGAAGCCAGGATCTCCTGGGAGTCTACCTCCCAGGTATTCAGAATTTTACCGCGCAGCGGCAGGATAGCCTGAAACTCCCGGTTGCGCGCCTGCTTGGCCGAGCCTCCGGCTGAATCACCCTCTACCAGAAACAGCTCGCCGCGCGCTGGATCTTCACCCGAGCAATCCGCCAGCTTGCCCGGCAACGCCGGTCCGGCGGTGACCTTCTTGCGCGTTACTTTCTTGGCGGTGCGCAATCGACTCTGGGCATTGCTGATACACATATCAGCCAGTTTTTCCGCTTCCTGCGTATGCTGGTTCAGCCAGAGACTGAAGGCGTCTTTGGCAACACCGGAAACAAAAGCGGCTGCTTCACGAGACGACAGACGTTCTTTGGTTTGCCCGGAAAATTGTGGATCACCCAGCTTGGAGGACAACACATAACAGCATCGATCCCATATATCATCAGGAGCGAGCTTTACCCCACGGGGCAGCAAGCTACGCAGCTCGCAAAACTCGCGCATGGCGTCCAGCAAACCCGTGCGCATACCATTGACATGGGTGCCGCCCTGGGCGGTGGGGATGAGGTTGACATAGGACTCCGCAATGACCTCGCCGCCCTCCGGTAACCACTGTACCGCCCAATCGACCGCTTCTTTACTGCCACTGAAGCTGCCTACAAATGGCACTTCGGGAATAACCGGGAAGTCGATGGTGGCATCCGCCAGGTAATCAGTGAGTCCATCCTCGTAATACCACTCATCAGACTCGCCTTTTTTTTCATCTGTAAACTTGACCCGCAGACCAGGGCACAACACAGCCTTGGCACGCAACACGTGGCGTAAACGGGATACAGAAAAGTTGATTGAATCAAAATACTGTGGATCCGGCGTAAACGTCAAAGACGTCCCGGTATTGCGCTTACCACAGCTGTCGATAACTTCCAGATCGGTTTTTTTCTCACCGCCACCAAAGGTCATACGGTAGACCTGCGCATCCCGGCGGATCACAATCTCCAGTTCCCTGGACAGGGCGTTAACCACTGACACGCCAACACCGTGCAAGCCGCCGCTAAACTCGTAGGTCTTGTTAGAAAACTTGCCCCCGGCGTGCAAGGTACTGAGTATCACCTCCACGCCGGGCTTACCTTGTTCCGGATGGATATCCACCGGCATACCACGCCCATTATCCGACACAGTGACTGAGCCATCCTTGTTGAGGCTCACATCTATCTGGTCAGCATGCCCGGCCAGGGCCTCGTCAACACTGTTATCGATAACCTCCTGTGCCAGATGATTAGGTCGGGTAGTGTCGGTGTACATGCCCGGGCGTTTGCGCACCGGCTCCAGCCCCGTAAGGACTTCAATGTCTTCGGCGGTATATTGACTCATTGCTATGCTTTATCTTGTGTTGGTAATAGTTGATGTACGCCTCATTGTACATTGAGGCAAATTGGAGGGGTGCTATAAATAGCCCCCGGAATCCATTTCGACAATAAAAGTTGTACCCTGAACGCGCGACACCGCTGTCTCAATGCGACCGTCCACATGCAAATCCAGCCAGCGGTAACCTGGCGCCAGGCTATCGGCCTTGAAATCGACACTGCCCGGGGCAAACTGCACACAGGTAGAAGGCGAGGCCATCAATATGACGCCGTTGCGCTGCTGGTCAATCTGCTGATGCACATGTCCCCACAATACTCCACGGACGTCCGGGTAACGATCCAGCACGGCGAAAAAATCTGCCGCATCTGCCACCATTTGCTGATCCAGCCACTCGCAACCTATGGGAATGGGTTGATGGTGCAGGCATACCAACGTATACAGTCTCTCTTCCTGCGCCACCTGCAAGGCGCTATCGAGCAGGGCCAGCTCCGCTGCGCCGAGTTCTCCGCCTACTTCACCGGCCACCTGCGAATCCAACATCAGTATCTGCCAGTTCGACACCCTGATCTCGCGACACAATCGGGCGGGAGTATCCGCCACCGCCTGCATTTGGCCAAGATCATCGTGATTGCCTGGCAACCAAAAACTAGCACAGGGTATTTGCGCAAAATATACCTGCAGACGCTCATAGGCTTGCCGCGCGCCCTGGTCAGAGAGATCGCCGGTACCGAGCAATACATCCACCCCGGAGCGCTCCTGCTGCACCTGATCGATCACCGCCTGCAAGGAATGGTCCGTATCCATACCGAGCAAAGTACCGCCCCTGGACTGGCACAAATGGGTATCGGTCAGTTGTACCAACCGCACCACATCGCCGGGGGCAACGATAGTATGCGCACTGTGGGGTGATTGCTGCATCAAGCTCTACACGCTACCAATAACAGGGTCAGGAGTCCGTAACAGACGCGCACACATCAAGACTGGTGCGGCCGTTTTGCAGACAATGCTCCAGCCAATCGGCCAGAAAACGGTTCTGTTGCGACTTCTCATCCTGCTGGAACATTTTGTCATTCGGGTATTGATATCGCGCTGCCACTTGCCGGTGGGACTGGAACATCCCCACCTCCAGCATGGTAGCGTCGTGATAGGCACGCACTTCGACGCGCATATGCCCCAGCCATTTGGCCTCGGCATGCTGCTGATTCAACTGAAAAATCGTAGTATAACGGCAGCGTTCCGCTACCTCTATCTGCACCCGGGCGGCACCCACCATGAATTCACGCGTATTGGCATTCTCATAGTCAGGGAATAAGCGCAGCAATCGGGCGTAATTCGCTTCGCAAACCGCGTGAAGCTCCGCCAGATCCAGTTTAAATCTCTTTTTCTTTGCCTGCTGCAAATTTATTTCCCGGGGAACTACCCGCCTATTCAAACAAGGACAGTTGCACTCTCTCACAAGAGCCGCAACAGCCACAACACCATCGTGTACTGACCATCAGAATTTTTCACAAAGTGTAGCACTTAGGGTGGCACAATCGACCGGCGACTGCATCTTTTCCTTTGCGTTTCAATCAATGCACATGACGACAGAGACTGTTAAACTTCTGTCGACAAAAATTGGCTGAAGCCTTTGAGGATTATTGCATGAAAAGTACCATGGTCGCGCTCTCGGCGCTGGCACTTTGTATTAGCTCTTTTACGTTACAGGCAGACTCCCTGCGCGAAATCTATGAATTGGCGCTGGAAAATGATGCCCAGTTAAAATCCGAGGAAGCGGTATACCTCGCCAGAAGAGAAACTGAGAACCTGGGGCGCTCGCAGCTATTGCCACAATTATCCACCGCCTACTCTTATCTGGACTCCGATACCGATACCGACTCCAAAACCCCGGATTTCAGCAATCCGCCCGACCTTCCCATCATTGACACGTCAAGTAACATCGACATTGATACCGATGGTTATAGCGTTTCGCTCAACCAGGCAATATTCGACCTGCCAGCGTGGTTCAGTTTCCAGTCCGGCAAGCAGGTGACCAAGGAAGCTGAAGCGACGTTCACCTCCAACCAGCAGAATCTCATTGTCAGAGTGGTAGAGGCTTACTTGCTGGTGTTGCGCGCCCAGGACAATTTGTCAGCTTCCAGCGCCCAGGAGCGGGCCTTTGAACGCCAGCTGGAACAGACCCAGCAACGCTTCGAGGTCGGCCTGATCGCCATTACCGATGTGTACGAGGCCCAGGCGGCCCGCGATCTATCGCAGGTTGAGCGTATTACTGATGAAAACAACGTTCTGGTGGCGCTGGAGCGACTGTCGGTGCTAACCGGTCAGCGCCACGGCAACCTTGATGTCCTCAAGGAGGACTTCGAAATCCGCCCGCCAGAGCCCATTGATCGCGCAGCCTGGGTAGAATTCTCGCTGCAGAACAACTTCCTGCTACAGGCTGCCAACTACCGGGAAGAGGCGGCGCGCCAAAACGCCAAGGCCAATAAGCTGGAGCATGCACCCAAAGTCAGCGGTGGCTATGAATACTCCGACTACACCACCAACGGCTCCAGAAGCGTAAAGCCCGATACAGGCATCGTATCACCACCAGATAACGACCAGGAGCAGCATGTATGGCAGGTGCGTGTCGACGTGCCGCTGTATTCCGGCGGCGCCATCAGCGCCAATCGGCGCCGCGCTGCCCAGGAATTCAACGCGTCCAGAGAAGAGCGCATAAACTTGTCCAGGAACATAGTAACCAATACACGCTCTTTGCATATGACCGTAGTCAGTGATGTTTCGCGCATAGCGGCACGTAAGCAGAGTATTGTCTCTTCCAAAAGCTCATTGGATGCCACGCAAGCCGGCTATGAGGTAGGGACACGCAACGTGGTGGACGTACTGAACGCACAAAATACCTTGTTCAGCGCCGAGCGAGACTATGCCAACAGTCGCTATGACTACATTCTCAACCTGCTGAGACTGAAAGAACAGGCGGGCCTGCTCAGCCCGGAAGACGTGCTACGACTGGGCTCCAACCTGCTGCCAGCACCAACACCAACAGCCGCGACCGCCAGTAAATAAGCACCGCAAAAACTGAGTAAAGCCAGACGGTGCTTAGCGCGTGCACCCTCTTACTCTTCTCCCGGCTAATGGTCGCGGGCAGGAATCAGTAACGACGCGGTTAACGCCAACAAGCGCTGTTGTGCGCCGCGATTATCTGCCAGTACCTGCTGGCCAGCACGGCCCATTTGCTGACATCGCAGCGGGTTGCGCAACAAATCCTCCAGGCACGCACCCAATCGGGCAGGATCATCCAGCATGATCATCGCGCCGGCGGCGCTCAGCAATGCACTGATGGCGGCAAAGTTAGACATGTACGGTCCGCTTACCACCGGCACACCCCAGGCCGCAGCCTCCAGCGCGTTATGCCCACCGTGCTCGACAAGACTGCCCCCTATGACCGCCACCGAGGCAACACCCAGTAACAGCCGTAATTCTCCCATGGTGTCACCCACAACGATATCGTCCTGTACTCCGGGGTCTGGCCCCGTAGAGCGGCGCACCACCTGCCAGCCGGCGTCTACACAAAGGCGGTACACCGCCTCAAAGCGCTCCGGGTGGCGCGGCACTATCACCAACAGGCAGTTGCCAATGCTCTGCCTGACAGCGGCAAAAGCGCGCAGAATTTGCTCGTCCTCTCCCGCATGCGTGCTGGCCGCAAGCAGGATGGGACGATTATCCGCCGCAAAATCCTGCCGCAAGGCTGCCGCTTGCGAACGCAAGGTATCGCCC
This sequence comes from Halioglobus sp., assembly GCA_036961445.1. GTDB lineage: Bacteria > Pseudomonadota > Gammaproteobacteria > Pseudomonadales > Halieaceae > JBALVO01. The sequence continues at coordinate 18,174 of JBALVO010000044.1, read as the reverse complement.
ACTTGCAGATCGAGCTTGATACTGCCGATTACCTGCAAGGCCGCAGCGGGTAATCCCAGAGCCAGGAATCGTTGGCCATCCGCTTGGTCCTGACAGGCCACAGTATCGAGCTGCGCCAGCAGTTGGCGAGTAAAGCTGCCAAAGCGGGCATAGCCGTCAGCGGAGCGCTGTGACAGTCGGGCATTGGCCAATAGGATCTTGCAGCCCTGCGCGTGGCTGTAATGCAACATATTGGGCCACAACTCGGTCTCCATAATAAGCAATAACCGCGGCTGAATTCGACGCACAAACCTGCGCATGGCACCCGGCAAATCCCAGGGTAGGTACACATGTAACACGCGCCCGCCGAACAGCGCCTGCACGCGTTCCGAACCCGTGGGTGTCGTGGTGGTAAGAACCACCCGGTGATCCGGGTAGGTCTGCAACAGGTGTTCAACCAAGGGCGCTGACGCCAGCACTTCCCCCACCGACACCGCATGCACCCAGATTGCCGGCCTGGCCAGGTCAATATCGGCCTCGAAGCGCGCAAAACGCTCCAGCAAACGGCGTCGATACTCCGGTGCGCGACGCGAACGCCACAACATACGAATGACAACAAGCGGTAATAGCAGGTAAAACACGGCGCTGTACAAGAAGCGCATCCGCAACTCCACTGGTGGGCGATGATCCCCAGCATACCGTCAGGCAGTTTTGCTGACCAGTGGGGCAAAAAGCACTCCGGTAAGGCTATAATCGCTGCACACTTTAGCGGCGGCAGTACACTGGCATCATGGGTACACACACTCTACATACCGACATCGCTATTATCGGCGGCGGCATCGCTGGCCTGTGGACCCTCAATCAATTGCGCAACAGTGGCTACAGCGCCATTTTGTTCGAGCATCGGGCACTGGGCAGCGACCAGACCATCAGTTCCCAGGGTATGATTCACGGCGGTATTAAATACGCTCTGGCCGGTGCCTGGGGCGGAGACTCAGAAACCATATCCGCTATGCCCGCTATCTGGCGCAGCTGCCTGGGCGGCAATGGCAAAGTGGATCTCAGCTCCTGCAAGGTTCTCAGCGAAGATTTTTATCTGTGGTCCAATGCCAGTGTGCAGTCTCGCTTAAGCTCGTTTTTCGCCAGTAAAATGCTGCGCGGACGAATAGAGAAACTTAAAACTGCCCGCTACCCCGGGCCCTTGCAGGATCCTGCATTCCAGGGGCAGGTCTATCGCCTGGTAGATTTGGTGGTGGATGTCCCTTCGCTGATTCGGACATTGGTCGACCAGCACCGCGAGGCAATTTTTAACATTGACTGGGATAGCGCTTCCCTGCAGCGCAGCGCCGAGTCGGGCAGCACCACTGTCGCTCTACCGCACTGCACTGTAATCCCCGAGCGCCTGATACTGACAGCCGGTACAGGCAACGAAGCGCTTATTTCCCAATTGGGCGGCAATAGCCCTGCCATGCAACGCCGTCCATTGCAGCAGGTGTTGGTAAAACACCAGTACCGGGACCATTTCTACGCCCACTGCATGGGCGGCCATGCCTCTCCACGGCTCACCATTTCCAGCCATCGTACCAGCCAGGACGAGCCGGTCTGGTACCTGGGGGGAGATCTGGCGACCCAGGGCGTCGATGACGACCCGGGGCAGCTGATCGATAAAGCACAACGCGAGCTGGCCGCGTTAGTGCCGTGGCTGGATCTGGGCAACACGGACTGGCGCACACTGAAAATCGATAGGGCCGAACCACGCCAGTCTGCACTGTTGCGTCCCGACCGCGCTTTTGTCGGGCGTGTAGAGCGTGCCGATAACGTATTGGCCGCCTGGCCTACCAAGCTCACCCTTAGCCCGGACCTTGCCGATGAGATCCAGCGCCAGCTAGAGGCGGACGGGATTGTGCCCCGCCACCAGCCAGACCTCTCTCTGCTGCAGGCCCTGGGAAAACCTCCCATCGCCGAGCCGATTTGGGACAGGCTGTTTCGATGAGCTGGATGCGGCCGCTGGGTAGTACCGGCCTGCAGGTTAGCGCTCTGGGCCTGGGTACAGTAAAACTGGGTAGGAATCAGGGTGTGAATTATCCGGCCGCTTTTACCCTACCGGACCAGCGCAGCGCCGCCGCCCTGCTGGCACAGGCCAGGGGCCTGGGCATAAACCTGATCGACACCGCGCCGGCTTACGGCAACAGCGAGGAACGCCTGGGACAGTTGCTGGCCGGGCAGCGCCAGCACTGGCTAATATGCAGCAAGGTGGGTGAGGAGTTCGAGCAGGGGCAGTCCCGATTCGACTTTTCCCCGGAGCACACCCGGCAATCGGTGCAGCGCAGCCTGCGTCGACTTAAAACCGACGTCATCGATATTGTGCTCATTCACTCCGATGGCAACGACCTGCAGATCATTCAGCAAATGGGCACCCTGCAGATGCTGGAACAACTGAAGCAACAGGGTCTGATACGGGCCTTTGGCATGTCCACCAAGACAATCGCCGGGGGTCAGGCAGCGGCCGCTGTCAGTGATGTAGTCATGCTCACCTACAATCTTTCGCAACTCGAAGAGCGGGCGGTGCTGGATACCTGCGCTGAGCTGGGCACAGGCGCCCTGATCAAAAAAGTGCTGGCCAGCGGTCACCTGGGATCAAAACAGGCAGACCCGGTGCAGGCCGCCATGGATCTGGTATTACGTCATCGCGGCACGTCTGCAGCAGTAATTGGCACCATCACACCCGCCCACCTGCAGTCCAATGTCGAGGCTGCGCTTAGGTCTCTGAGTTAGTCAGTCTTCACTATCTTGCTGAATCCTGGTGACGATGGCCGTGGTGGAGACATTGTCTACCATCCCCATTACCCGCACTTCACCGCCGTAAGCTTCCACCACCTCCCAACCGACCACATCTTCCTTATTGGCGTAATCACCGCCTTTGACCAGCACCTCCGGACGCAACGCCTGCAATAAAGAAACCGGGGTGTCATCGTTAAAACACACCACCCAATCCACTGCCTCCAAACCCGCCAGCACCGCCATACGTCGATCCTGCGGGTTAATAGGGCGGCCTTTTCCCTTGAGCTGTCGCACTGATTCGTCGCTGTTGACCGCAACAATCAGGCGCTCACCCAACTGCCTGGCCTGCTCGAGATAGGTGACATGGCCGGCATGAATAATGTCGAAACAACCATTGGTAAAAACCACTCGCTCACCATGACTGCGAGCATCGGCCACCGCGATCAGCAGTTGCTCCAACGTCATGGCGCCGCGCTCTGAACCTTGATCCTGTTGCACCGCCCGGCGCAATTCCGGCGTACTGACCACCGCCGTGCCAAGTTTGCCGACTACAATACTCGCCGCGATACTGGCCAGGGTCACTGCCTGTGGCAGGCCGGCACCAGCAGCCACCGCCGCTGCCAGTACACCGATAACGGTGTCGCCGGCACCGGTCACATCAAAGACTTCCCTGGCTCGGGCCGGCAAGTGCAGCTCTTCTACACCTGGACGCAACAGCGTCATACCGTGCTCACCACGCGTCACCAACAGGGCGCCAAGCTCCAGCTCCTGCATCAGTTTTTCGCCTTTGGCCACCAACTCCGCTTCCGAGCCACAGCTGCCCACCACTGCCTCGAATTCATGCAGGTTAGGCGTCAACAGGGCCGCTCCGCGATAGCGGGAAAAATCGGTGCCCTTGGGATCTACCAGAACCGGCACACCCAGGGTCTTGGCCAGGGCAATGAGTGGCGCAGGCTGGCGCAAAGCGCCCTTGGCATAATCCGATAACACCAGAGCGCCACAACCTTCAAGTTGTTGCGCCAGGTCGTCTTCAAGTGGCGTATCCGCCAGCGCCAAATGCGGCTGCTCAAAATCCAGGCGAATCAGCTGCTGATGACGACTGACAACCCGTAGCTTGGTAATTGTGGGGTATCCGGATAAGCGGGTAAAAACACAGTTAACGCCGGCGCCACCGAGCATATCCTGCAGAGAATCGGCCATCTCATCGTCACCGGTAACACCGCACAACTGTGTCTGGACACCCAGCGCCGCCATATTCAATGCCACGTTCCCCGCCCCTCCCGGGCGATCCGTAATCTGTTCGACCTTGACTACCGGCACCGGTGCTTCAGGGGATATACGCGAAGTAGCGCCCTCCCAATAACGGTCCAGCATAATATCGCCCAGGATTAACACCCGGGCCTGCTCGAAGCGCGGCAAATCCAGTTTCATAATCGGGTGTACCCCATAGCTTGACTACCCCGGGCACTGCAGCGCTGCTGCGATGCCTGTTAGCGACGTGACGGTAATGAACCGCGGCTATCATAACATGGCAGCGCAAGGCTTTAGAGCACAGCCGCGCGCTTGCCACGGCCCGCCAAAACCGCTAACTTGCCCTGCCGCCGGCCCTACAACGAGTGCTTTTTCAATGATTCCAGACCTGCCCGCCAATATTGATCAGATCAAGGGTTTCCTGGCCGCCGATGAAGCAGCCGCGTTGTATGAACAGGCGCTGCAAGTCAGTGGTGATGGGGCCGTTTTGGAGATTGGCAGTTACTGCGGCAAGTCCACGATCTACCTGGGACTGGCCTGCAAACGCAATAACAGCACCGTATTTGCGCTGGACCATCACCGGGGCTCGGAAGAGCACCAGCAGGGGGAATTTTTCCATGACACCGACCTGTATGACGCTGGCGAAGGCGTGATGGACAGTTTCAAAGAATTTCGTCGCAATATTCGCCGCGCCGGACTCGATGACACGGTCGTACCGGTGGTGGCCGGCTCAGAGGTCGCAGCGCGGCACTGGCAGACGCCACTGGCCATGGTATTCATCGACGGCGGGCACAGCCTGGCAGCTGCACTCACCGATTATCGCTGCTGGTTACCGCACCTGCGCCGCGGCGGTGTGCTGGCGATACACGATCTCTTCGCCGATGCCCATGCCGGCGGTCAGGCGCCGTATGCGGTCTACCGCATGGCACAGGCCTCCGGCCTGTTTAAAAACCTGGGGCAGGTCAATACCCTGGGCTTGTTGCGTCGTTTATAAGCCGGGCTAATCGCCGCGCACACGGCGCTCGCGGGATTCTTGCGGTTCTATATCCAGCAACTGCACGCTGCAGAACAGCTTTGCTGCGCCGGTATGTTCAGTCAGTGCATCGGCAGCCAATAAAATAGCACCTGCCGTCCAGGTCGGCTTCTCGTCCGGCCACAATAAATCTTCAACCATCTGGTATCCGGTCCAGTAAGAACCATCGCTGGTGCGCCATTGATGCAACCAGCTGTAAACTTCCACCGCCCGAGCGTGATCACCTGCGGCCAACAATGCCATCACCAGCTCACAGGACTCGGCCACCGTGACCCAGGGCTGGTCAGCGACACAGCGACAACCCAGCTTGTCTTCAACAAACTCATCCCAGCGAGCCGCCAGGCGCGCCCGGGCATCTGCCTCGGTCAGAGCTCCACTGAGCACAGGATAAAACCAGTCCATGGAATAACGTGCCTTGCTCTCCCAGGTCCGATCAAAGCGCTCGGGCTTGTGGCGCAGAGCCACACCCAAACGCTCCCGCGCCAACAACCAATGGGGGCGCTCTTGCTGCAGTGTCGCGGCAATATTGTGCGCACATTCCAGGCTCTTGAAGATGGAGCTGCACCCGGTTACCAGTGCATCATCCTCGGGCACCCCCTGGGCATCCACGGTCCAGTAGATGTCCCCGTGCTCAGTTTGCAGGGCTAGCACAAAGCCAATGGCTTTATCGACCATAGGCCACATGTTGCGTAGAAACACCAGGTCGCCCGACACCAGATAATGGTGCCACACGCCCGTGGCTATATAGGCGACAAAATTACTCTCGCGCCGCTGCGGGTTATCGACCTCCTCACCCCGGTAGGAGGCCCACCAGCTGCCGTCGTCCAGCTGCATTTTGGCCAGCCACTGATAGGCCAGACAAGCAGCTTCGTGTTCACCACCAATGGACAACCCCATGGCTGATTCCACGTGGTCCCAGGGATCGGTATAGCCGCCCTCGAACCAGGGGATCTCACCGCTGGCCTGCTGGCTATCGAGGATGAACTGCACGGTGGGGCGCAGGAATTCCTGGGGAAACAGACCCCGGCTTAGATATAGCCCGCTCATGAGTTAAGTCCCTTGCGGAAATACATCACCACACTCTTACCCATAATCGGGTTCATGCCCTTCTCCAATATCCGGGTCAACGCCGGGTTCTCCATCAAGTCCCACACCAACAGGCGATGATACTGTGCCACCACCCAGTTGCTATCCCTGGTTTTCCAAAACAGGCACTTTAACCACCAAAAAGGCGCATGCAGCGCGTGTGCCCAGTGGCGGTGATAATGATTAAAACCGAGTTCCTCGATTTCACTGCGCAGCTCGTTGCTGCGGAAAATACGCAAATGGCCACCCGGCACCTGGTAATAGGCCTCACTAAGTGCCCAGCAGATCTTTTCTGGCCAGCGACGCGGGACACTGGCACTGAACAGCCCACCAGGCTTCAGCACCCGTTCTATCTCGCGCAGGGCACCGCGGTAATCGGGAATATGTTCCAGTACTTCGCTACAGATAATTTTATCGAAGGTATTATCGGCAAAGGGCAATTCCAGCGCGTTGGCCGAAGACAGGCCAAAGGATTTTGCCGCGTTATCCGGTTGCTCAAAATCAGTAAACTTGTCTCTGGTGGTTTTCAGGTCGTCCAGCGACAAATCCACGCCAATAGAGTGCACGTCAGCTTCGACATAAGCGCTGATCACGTGGCGGCCTTCACCACAGCCCAGGTCCAACACCAGATCACCAGTGTCCAGGGGAAAATGGCTGAAATCAACGGTCTGCATTAGCCAGCACCTGTCGGTAATAATCGGTCATCTGCCCGGCACAGACATGCCAGCAGAACTGTTCTTCAATCCGCTGCTGGCCCCGTTTGCCAAGCTCGTCTCGCTGCTGCGGATTGCGTAACAAGCTATCAATGCTCTTTACCAGGGCCTCGACACTTTTGGCGGGGACAATGATTCCAGCATCCCCTACCACCTCCGGCAGCGCGCCACCATCGCTAGATATTACGGGCACACCGCAGGCCATGGCCTCTCCGGCGGGTAAGCCAAAGCCCTCGTACAGCGAGGGCACCACTGCTATTGTCGCCTCGGCGTAGTAACGCACCATTTCATCTGTGGTGATGCCGTTAACAAATTTCACCTTGTCGGCGATACCCAGCTTGCGCACCAGCTTTTCTGTCTTGCCACCCGGTTTGGGCTTGCTCACCACTAGCAACTCCAGGTCTGGATGCTGCTGCAGCAACTGTGCATAGGCTCGCAGTAGATAGCGCAAGCCCTTGAGTGGCGCATCCGCTGAACAGGTGGCCATCAACCGCAGCGGATTGCGCGCCACGCCCGGCAAGGGCCTGAATATCGCGGTATCAATGCCGTTGTGCACCAGGCTGATTCCCGCTGGTTGCAAGCCGAAGTCACGGGCGATGTCCTGCCGCGAACAATCTGAAACCGTCACGATATTGTGCAATTGTTTAACCACTTTCTTCTGCATACCCAAAAACGAGTGCCAGCGCCTGATCAACACACGCTCCCAGGCGTTGCGGGCAGCGCTCAAGGCAATGCGCAGGTCACTGGTAATGGGATGGTGCAAGGTCGTTACCAGCGGCAAGCCCATATCCTGAATTTGCAGCATGCCGTAGCTCAGGCTCTGGTTGTCATGTATCAGGTCGTAGTTGTGACCATTGTGTTGCAGATACTTAACCGCGCGACGGCCAAAGGTATAGGGCTCAGCGAAGCCGCCCGTCAACTTACTCACCCACTCGATCACATTCGTCAAGGAACCCAGGTGACGCGGCCGCAGAGACAGCAATCCATTCTCGAATAGATCCAGGCTGGGCAATTCAACAAGCCCCACCCTGGCGTCCAGATGCGGATAAGGCGGTCCAGAGATGACATCCACACTGTGTCCCGCCTCCACCAGCGCCTTGCTCAAGTAGTTAAGATAAACGCCCTGCCCGCCGGCATGTGGCGCACTGCGGTAACCCAACAGGGCAATCCGCAACGGCTTTAGCGGGCAAATCTCCGCCGCGGGGGCGATTACTGCACTGGCTAATGACGACGCATCGGCCGGTAATGTGTCAAGGTGCCTGATATTGGCGTCCTCTGCTGTATAGGTTCTGGTGAGTGTTCAAGGGCTCTGCGCCAGTGCGTTGGTCGCTGCACAGGCCACTGGGCAAGACAATGGCAGTCGCCACTCGGGCACTACCAGTCGCGAAAGGGGCTAGATTTTAATCAGCTGTTGATCAAAAATCCACCCCCTTTGCGATCGTACGGTGAAATTCCAGCGCGGAGCACGTTCGCACCCACCGCGCTTTTGCCGCTATAATCGCCACCTTCTCCATCAGGAATTCTCACAATGGCGGCCCAACCCTACAAGGGCATTATTCTGGCAGGCGGTTCAGGCACCCGTTTGCACCCCCTGACCAGCACGGTCAGCAAGCAACTAATGCCGATCTACGACAAGCCCATGATCTACTACCCGTTGGCGACCCTGATGCTGGCCGGCATTCGCGATATCCTGATCATTACCACACCACGGGACCAGCTGGCCTTCAGCGACTTACTCGGTGACGGCTCCAACTGGGGTATCAACATCACCTACACGGTACAACCCAGTCCCGACGGGCTGGCCCAGGCCTTCATCCTGGGGGAGGAGTTCATCGGCAAGTCACCAGCCAGCCTGGTACTGGGAGACAATATTTTCTATGGCGGGGGTTTCAGCAGCAAACTGACCAGTGCCGCCAGCCGGGATACCGGGGCCTCGGTATTTGCCTACTACGTGCAGGATCCCGAGCGCTACGGTGTGGTCAGCTTCGACGCACAAGGTGTGGCCAGGGATATCGAAGAAAAGCCCGAGAACCCGCGTTCACACTATGCGGTAACAGGCCTGTATTTCTACGATAACGATGTGGTGGAAATTGCCAAGAGCATACGTCCCTCGGTGCGCGGCGAGCTGGAAATCACCGACATCAATAAAGCCTACCTGGAGCGGGGTGACCTGCGTGTTGAGGTAATGAGCCGCGGCACTGCCTGGCTGGACACCGGCACTCACAACTCACTGCTTGACGCTGCTAACTTCATCCGCGTGGTAGAGGAGCGTCAGGGATTAAAGATCGCCTGCCCGGAAGAGGTTGCCTTTCGCATGGGATATATCTCTGCCGAACAACTACTGGCGCTGGCCGCGCCCCTGGTAAAAAGCGGTTACGGACTCTACCTGCAAAAATTGCTTAATGATGACGGGGTGGTATTTCATGAAATTTGAACAAACACCCCTGGACGGCGTCTATCTGCTGCATCCGCAGGTTTTTGGCGACGAACGCGGTTTTTTCCTGGAAAACTGGAACGCCCAGACCTTCCGTGAAGCGGGTCTGGACTTGACGTTTGTACAGGACAACCACAGCCGCTCAGCCAGGGGTACGCTGCGCGGCATGCATTACCAGACCGAGCACACCCAGGGCAAACTGGTGCGCGTGACCTTTGGTGAAGTATTTGATGTTGCGGTAGACCTGCGCCGCGGATCAAAAACCCTGGGGCAATGGTTCGGGGCGACCCTGAGCGCTGCAAACTATTCCATGATGTGGGTGCCGCCTGGATTTGCCCACGGCTTTTACGTGACCTCCGAATACGCCGATTTCCAGTACAAGTGCACGGATATCTATCACCCTGCAAGCGAAATTGCGCTGGCCTGGGATGATCCTACCGTCGCTATTGATTGGCCGGTGCCTGATGGAGAGCCACCGCAGCTATCGGGCAAGGATATGCAGGGCCTGGCCTGGGCTGACCTGCCCCTCATTAACTAAGTAGCCTCCAGGGATCAGCTCTGATCAGGCAGCAGCGGACGCCACCAGTCCTCGCTGGCCAGGAACCAGTCCAGGGTGCGCTGCAACCCTGTTTCAAAACTCTCCCTGGGTGCATAGTCCAGCTCGGACATAATCTTGCCGGCATCTATCGCATAGCGCCAATCATGACCCGCTCTATCTTCAACAAATTTAATGAGGTCGCGGGCGCTGCCGCCATTGGCTCCGGGGGCGGCAACAAATCGCTCTGCCAACGATGGATCGGCGGCGAAGCGAGCGTCCATCTGGTCACACAACAAATGCACGATATCCAGGTTATTCCATTCGTTGTTGCCACCAATATTGTAGGTCTCCCCGACCACGCCATCTCGTAATACCAGTTCGATGCCCCGGCAGTGGTCTTCAACATACAGCCAGTCCCTGATATTACTGCCGTCACCATAAACCGGCAGCGGCAGGCCACGCAGAATATTGGTGATGCACAGCGGTATTAACTTCTCGGGGAAGTGATACGGCCCATAGTTATTGGAGCAATTACTGGTGGTTACCTGCAGGCCATAAGTATGTAAATAGGCCCGCACCAGGTGATCCGAGGCGGCCTTGCTCGCCGAATAAGGCGAATTCGGTTCGTATTTTTGCTGCTCGTGAAAGCCCGGAGCATCCACACTGAGGGATCCGTAGACCTCATCGGTTGATACATGGTGAAAGCGGTGCGGTATCACCGCGTCACCTCCCAGCCAGACCTCACGCGCAGCCTTTAACAAGCTGTGGGTACCGACCACATTCGTCTCGATAAACGCATCGGGCCCGGTGATCGAGCGATCCACGTGGCTCTCAGCGGCAAAGTGCACCAGCGTATCCACCTGGTGCTCGCGCAGGGTGTGTAACACCCGATCATGGTCACAGATGTCGGCGTGCACAAAGCTGAAATTGGAATTCCCCTGCAGGGCATCCAGACTGGCCAGGTTGCCCGCGTAGGTAAGGGCGTCATACGCCACTACCAGATCCTCAGGATGCGCCTGTGCCCAGTAATGCACAAAATTGGCACCGATAAAACCGGCGGCACCGGTTACCAATAAAGATCTAGCCATTTTGTAACTCCTTGAAATCGTTAAGCATGGCACGCAACTGCTGGCGCCAGTGCACGCCCTCCAGCTCCAGGTCTCGCCAACTACTGGTTTTGTCCAGCACACTGTAGGCCGGGCGCGCTGCAGGTGTTGGATACTCGGTGGCAGGAATAGGGCGAATTTTCACCGGCTTGCTCAACAGGCCCAAAGCGCTGGCCTCTTCCTCAATGGCCACGGCAAAGTCATACCAGCTGCATACCCCGGCATCGCTCCAGTGATAATTACCCGCCAGTTGTGGCCTTGCTACAGCTGCCCAAATGGCGGTAGCCAGTCCGTTTGCCCAGGTTGGCGTTCCTACCTGGTCAGCCACTACCGCCAGTTCATCGCGCTGCGCCATCAGGCGCAACATGGTCTTGACGAAGTTGTTACCAAAACTGGAATACACCCAACCGGTGCGCAGAATCAACGCGCCCGGCTGTGCCTGCCGCACTGCCAATTCACCGGCCAACTTACTGCGTCCATACTCTCCCAGCGGCGCGGTTGCCGCCCCGGGCGTATAGGGTTGAGATGACTCACCATCAAAAACAAAATCCGTCGAAATATGTAGCAAACGGATACCGCGCTGCTGGCAGGCCTGGGCCAGATTTGCCGGGCCTGCTTCGTTGGCAAGCCGGGCGGCAGCCGGTTCAGACTCGGCTGCATCTACAGCCGTATATGCGGCGGCATTGATCACCGCTTGCGGCGCCAGACCGTGCAAGTGCTCAGCTATGGACTCGGGACTTGCAATATCCAGCTGCGAACGCCCCAGCGCAACGCAATCCACTGTCAGGCCAGCGGTGCGCACCAACTCCTGGCCCAATTGTCCGCCGGCGCCCACAATAACAACTTTCTGCTTCAAACCCTGCCCTCTCCTGCATCATCTGCCTGAACCTGACATTTGTTGTACAGGCCATACGGCCGCCATCATATACTTAGATTTCTTCTATGCCTACATAGCCGCGCCGCCACCAGGCCCGGCCTTACAGACGACCGCCACACCACAGCGTAGAATAACGCGACAGTTATCGGCCCACGACAAACGAGTACCGGCATGACAATTAGCAACGCGACAGGAGCACCAGGCCATGATCATGATGAACTGCATCGTTGCGCCCTGCTGCTGGCCGACGACCGCCTGCCCGCCGGCTGGGAACTGGTAAATAGCTCAGGCTTTGCCCGTGTGGCCTGCAACCAGGAGCGACAGCTGTACTACAAGGAATTCCTGCCCCGCAGCCCCATGGAATCACTCAAGGCAATGGTCAGGGGTAGTCGGGCAACCCGTGCGCGTAGCAACGGCGAAGCGCTGCTACAGGCGGGAATCGATGCCCCAACCAATATATGCTGGGGAACGCTGCCGGGGAAACGGGAATACCTGTTTATGGCTGCCGCACCCGGGGACGGCATAACCCAATGGCTGCGAGCAGTCCTGGTAGCGAGGGACGGGCAACAGTTGCAACAGCGCCGCGAGCTGCTGCGGGCGCTCGGAACTTTCATCGGCAGGGTACACGCCAGCGGATTTATCCACGGCGACCTGAGACCTGGAAATATCCTTGGGGTGGAACGACAGGGCACCTACTGCTTCACACTGATCGACAACGAACGCAATGTGCAAAAAAATCCACCGCCGGGGAAAATGCTGCTGCGCAACCTGATGCAGTTAAACATGTTGCTACCGACCGATCTAAGCCTGGCAGATCGCATGCGCTTTTTCGTGGCCTGGCACCGGCAAATGCGTGACCTGTCTGCACTGGAGGCAAAAATATTGGCAGCCGAGGCCTATCTCTGGGCGATGCGCCGCCTGCGGGAAAAGGGTGCCGTGTGAAACGTGTGCATATTGTTGGATGCCCGCGCAGCGGCACTACCTTGCTGATGGAGCTAATGTCCACCTGCTTCGCCAGCAGCGGCTACTGTGAACATGAAATGAGCATCTTCGAGGCGCCACCCAGGATCGCTATGCCAGAAGGCAGCGCCGACGCCTACTTCAGCAAACAACCCAACGATATCAAACAACTGCGACATATTTTCCTGCAGGATCCACAGCTACATATCATTTATATGGGCCGGGACCCGCGGGCAGTTATATGCAGTAAACACCGCCAGAACCCGCAGCAGTATTTCAGCAACTATCGAATATGGCGTGAGTGCGACAGAGCGGCTCAGCGCTACCAGGGCCATCCGCGCTTCCTGCAATTGCGTTACGAAGACCTGGTCAGCGATCCGGATGCAGTGCAAAGCAACATAAGCAGCCACTATGCGTTTTTGCGCCAACAACACCTGTTTAGCGAATATCAGCGGTTTGCGCAGCCCTCGGCGGCATCGCGACAAGCCATGAACGGCTTGCGGCAAGTGAACACTGCCAGCCTGGAAAAGTGGCGCCAGCACCTCCCGCGCATTGCACAGCAGTACCAGCGCTATCCCAGGCTGGTCGACGATCTGGTGCGATTAGGCTATGAGCAAGACAAGGGCTGGCTGGACGCATTACAGGGCATAGCAGGTATAAGCTATCCCTGCCGCTATCCAGAGCGCCGGGCGCATATCAAAGAGTGGGAAAAAGCACTGCGCGTTTACCTGAAGTCCAGACGCTACCTGAGTAATCTTCAGACTCCCTAAAACAGACGATGTCCGCGTTCGCCATATTTTATACTATGCCGCTGACGCAATGTTTCCAACCACGGCAACATCGCCGCAATGACGCTATCTCTGGATGCGCCGGTGCCATGCAGATAACTTCCCAGAAATAGCGCATAAAGCTCTGCTGTAATGCCCAGCTCCTCTGCATTAAGAGTGAAACGCGCCAGGTCCCGCGCCTGCCTGACACTGGCTAGCGGCGCTTTGCGAGTATCATCGAGATCCACCAGATAACATTGCTGATCATCCCACAGCAGATTACTCCACTTGCAATCGCCATGGGCATACCCACCGCGGTGCAAGCGTGCGACAGCGACTCCTGCCGCCTGCAATAAACCAGCGGGCTCCTGCGGTTCGCCTTGCTCCCGCCATATTTCGTTGAGATTCCTGCTCCCCGCTAGACCCTGGGTGAGCAACAACATACCCTCGGGCACCCACAGACATGCCAGCGGCTCGGGTACCGGCACCCGGGCAGCGGTAAGTCTGTGAGCGACATCAAAACTGCGCACCGCGCGACTCTGCCCCAGCCTGAACAACAGGTTTTGTCGGGCCGATTTAGACACATACAATTTAAGGCAACACTCACGGGAGCGCAGCTGCAGCAGACCAACCTGGCTGTTGATATCGTCTTTCAGCAGCCGGGTTTGTTCCTGCATCCACTGGCTTGTACCGATAGTCGAGGTCGCCAGCCGCTCCTGCAGTGCAACCCCCCATGTGCCACCGCGTATTATTCGCGTTTTATCAGACACCGGATTGTTGTCCCGACGGTGGCAGTCCCGGTGGCTGGCGACCATGCCCCTTGCCATACAATTGCAGCGCACGTCGCTCAACCTGTCGCCACAGGCCGGCATTACCACCCAATGCCTGCCGCAGGCCGCCCGGGCTGTAATAGTGCATAAAGCGCAACAGGTCACGACGCGTCAATCCACAATCCATCGCCGAAAAATACAAGCCTGCCAGATCCTTAACCTGCCAACGTCGAGGAAGGTGACGGCGTATCTGCGCACGATGCAAATCGATCAGATAACAGCGCAGGGATTGCTCTGCCAGGCTGTTTTCATCCAGGTGAAAATGACAGATGTAAAAATCCCGATGATTGATGCCCGCGCCATGCATACGCCGCGCACTGTCTGCCAGCTTCAGGATAAGCCGCCGGCGAATACCGGGGTCGGGCGGCACCGTCGACCACTGCGCACAGTAGTCCTCCAGGCTCACCGTGCCCACCAGATCGTCAGTAACGATCATCGATTGCTGGTCGGCGGGGTTATGCCCGGTTCTGGCGAAAGCCGCTACCGCCAGCGTATCAACACCCAGACTCCGCAACGCTGCCACGGCACGGTATTCGTTGGCGGCCCCCACTACCGGCAAGCGCCCCTGCAGCAGGTTTTTGAAGATCTCTACCCAGCCTATTCCCGAGTGCAACTTCAAAAAATACGATCGTCCCTGCAACTCAAAACGCAAGGTCTTGCGACCCTCTTTAGTACGGTACACATTTTTCTCTGATGCGCTAGCGGCAACCCTGCGGGCCCATTCCAATAATCCGCTAGCGGTGTCCACCCCTGCCGGCACGCCGACAGCAATATCTTCGCGTAGAAAGTGCTCAGCCATGGTCGGGACGCTGTTGTTGCTGGATCAGATCCAACATCAGCTCTGCGCCGGTACTGTGCATCGAGTAAAGTTCCGTCCACTGGTCATACAGCAGTGCGCTGGCGCGGCAATCGGCGCGAAACACTCCGTCAATATTACGCATCACAGCCGCATCCAGTTGTTCCTGGCTAAACGGCGCAGGCAATACAATACCGGCCCGGGCCGCCGTCACATGATGTGCATAGCCGCAAACATCCGTGACCACTATTGGCAGGCCTGCGACAACAGCTTCGAGTAATACGATACCCGCTGCTTCGGCACGTGCCGGGTGAAGCAATAAATCAGCCCCCAACATCAGGTCAGCGATGTCGTCCCTGCCACCCAGGAAGCTTACCGCATCGGCAACACCCAGCCGTTTGCTCAGGCGCTGGAACTTCCGCTGTTTATCCTGGCCAACCACTAACAAGCGCACGCTGACACTAGGCTGGGCCTCACGCACGCTGGCAACGCTTTGAATAGCCCGGTCCAGGCCTTTGGTGATAAAGCCTGACCCGACAAATAACAACACCAGCTCCTGCGCATCCAGGCCAAGGCCCTGGCGCATGGCTTTACGTCGCTGGAGTGCATCTACCGGCGCCTTTCGGTCAGGTGCCACCCCCGGCGGCAACAGATGCAGCCGCTCAGGCTGAGTGTGGTAATGCTGTTCGAATTTGGCTCTCTCAGACTCTGAGATCAACAGTATTTGAGTGTCGCTATCGGGACTAAATACCGCCCGCTCCCAGGCTGCAAAGTGATGAAAGCGCGGGCCGTGACGATACCACCATCCCCGATCTACCAATGCCTTGTCTAAAAAACACGGATCCGCGGCGTAGTAGACATCCAGCCCCGGCATTTTGTTGAAACCAATAACACCATCCACTGGGTCAGCCAGCAGATCGGCCTGCACCCGGCGCAGAAACCGCTCATTGCGGCGATGATTACTCAATGCAAATGCCGGCACACGGCGCAAATCCACATCGGCTATAGGCTCGCCCTGCCAGGAAATATAGTACACGCGGCAGTGGTGACCGCGCTGTTGGATCTCCTCCACAAAGCGGCGAAAATCGCGCTGCAAACCACCGTAGGGGAAGTACTTGTACAACAAAAAAGCGATGCGCATACTCAATCGCTCCCGGGCTGCACGACCGCAGGCGGAAGTGTCTCGCAGAGCATAGCGCTCATTTGCTGCCATACCATTGCCGCGGTAATAGATTGCATCATAGCCAGTGGATTATTGGTATCTGCCATTCCCAGCGGGGACTGCAGGTGCACCTGGTTACGCCCGTAAGCACCTATTAATTTGGTACGGGTTGGGCCGTACAAAGATACGGTCGGAACATCCAGCGCTGCAGCGAGGTGACCCAGGCCGGTGTCAACCGCCACAGCCCCCCTCACCTGTAACAACATGCTGGCCAATCCCAGTAAATCCAATCGCGGGAGTACCTGTATCTGCGCTGGCTGAACACTGTCCGGGCTCCCCTTCGCTACGGCAGCCGCGCCCGCGCACGTCTCGTTGGCCCGCTCG
This sequence comes from Halioglobus sp., assembly GCA_036961445.1. Lineage (GTDB taxonomy): Bacteria > Pseudomonadota > Gammaproteobacteria > Pseudomonadales > Halieaceae > JBALVO01. The sequence goes on along the minus strand of JBALVO010000044.1, from coordinate 1,477 downwards.
GCGATGCGTTGCGCACGCTCTCGCTCGGACTCATTGCCCCAGGGCAACCAAACCCTGACGCCGCGTTGCGCGGCCAGCACCGCCAGCTCTATCCAGTGCTCTTGTGGCCACTGTTTTTCTGCCCGGGCCGTGCCGTGGAAAAATAGCAGTCCCGGCGGTAAATCCTGCCCGGTGGCGGCGGCGAGATTAGCGCGCACGCCATAGTCGCCGGCTTCGCCGGGTAGTTGATATTTAAGCGCCCGCGCGAACAACAGGCGGATACGCTCTACCGCATGCATTTCTCGCGGCACGGGAATTTTGTGGTGATAAACAGAGGTGGCCAACCGCTCACGCACTGAATATTTATCCATGCCATAGCGCGGGGCTTTTACCCGTTGCGCTATAAAAGCGCTTTTCATCAGGCCCTGGGCGTCAATTACAGCGTCGTAATGCTGCCTTCGCAAGGCATTGCGTGCCTGGCGCCACTCCGGACCCCTCAGGCTTTGCAGGGGCCGTTTGCGCCAGCGACGCAACGCCACCGGAATGACCTGATCCACAGCCCGGTGCCATCGCGGGATTTCTGCAAACGCTTCTTCTACAACCCAATCAAAACGAATACCCGGGAGGGCTCTGGCTGCATCGGTGAGCGCTGGTAAGGTGTGAATAACGTCTCCCAGGGATGACATTTTTACCACGAGCACCCTCATAGCCTGTTCTCTATATCTGTTAACAGGGCGTCCAGTTTAGCGGCTATCACCTGCGGCGGGGTATCGCGCATACAGCGATGGTGGCCCAACGGACATTCCCGCTCAAAACACGGCGCGCAATCGATAGTACTCACCTGCAAAGCAGATTGCGCACTCAATGGCGGTGTGAAATCTGGTGAAGTGGCGCCATAGATGGCGAGCAACGGGCGCTGCAACGCCGCTGCGATGTGCATAAGACCGGAGTCATTGCTCACCACAGCGGCTGACAGGGACAGTAAATCCACTGCCTCCGCCAAAGATGTCCGCCCCGCAAGGTCAAAACACTGCGCGTGTTCGCCACAGTCTTTGATAATTATTGCGCACACTGCCTGGTCATTGACCGAGCCATAAAGCGCCACCTGCCAACCCCGCTCCAGATAGTCCCGGGCCAGCGCGGCATAGTACTGAGCAGGCCAACGCTTGGCGGAGCCAAATTCAGCACCTGGACACAGCGCCAGTATGGGTACATCCGGATCCAGACCTGCTTCTCGGGCACAGCGATGCGCCATCGCCGTATCTACCACCAGGTGCGGCTGCGGCAACTGCCCGGGTACAGATGCACCCCGCTCCATACCCAGAGCAACAAAGCGCTGCACCATAAGCGGCAAAGACTCTTTGTCCAATATTCGCAAATCGTTCAACAGGCCATAGCGCAGCTCTCCCCGCCAACCGGTGCGCCGGGGAATACGCGCAAAAAATGGTACCAGGGCCGACTTAAAGGAATTTGGTAGCAATATGGCCTGCTGGTAGTT
>JBALVO010000043.1:0-29101 GCA_036961445.1 Halioglobus sp. | reverse complement strand
ACAACTGATCGTCCCGGCCTGGCGGCAAGAAAAACTCCAGGCCCAGGGTTCTGCGACCGTCTCGATGCAACGCCAAAACTGTGTTCAATCCTGTGCTGTCATAGCTAAAAGAAGCATCCCCCTTATCCCAGCCAACACTCGCAAACTCTCCCTCGCTCTGATACTGAGTGAAGATTAACGAGTGGGTCTGCGCGCGCCCTGTTACAACCGCTTGCGCCGCAGGGCTCCAGCTGGCGTCGAGTTGAAGCGCCAGATCACCCTGCATATCGATATTGTAAGGAAGCAACACTGCCAGCAGTGCCAGGTCACCGACAATGTCCACAGAACTTTTCCCCTGGGTGCCCAGCTGCGACTCTCCCAGACAAATACTGGTTTTTTGTTGCCGCCAACAGTGTGCGGCCACAGCAAGCTGTTGTGTCACATTTGACCAGGATGCCGCGACTGAATCTGACAGATCCCAGTTGCCGTACTGCGTCTGCAATTGAGTGGGTGCCAGGCTACCGCTCCACTGTTCACCAAGCCATGCGCCATTGACTGCCAAATCGCCCTTTACATCACCTGCAGAGATCAAAGAAAGCCCATGTTGCGCAGGTGTACCCCGTGCCTGCAGCTGCAGCTCGGTGAGCTGCAATTCGGCGATCACGACATTGTTGAGTTCCGCATCCAGGTTGAACTGTTGGCCTGCCGCAATATCATAATCACCTGAAATCTTTACTTGCGCGACTTGCAGCGCGCCCCATTGCGCCTTCTGCAAGGTACCGGAAACGTGCAATTGCTGTTGGTCGGACGCCAACACAGCCTGCAGGGTAAGTTGCCCCCGCGCATCAGTTTGCCAGCGACCCAGGTCGGCGACCTGCAACTCGAGATGGCCCGACTGCCCTGGGTCGGAGGAAGACTGCAGTAATAGTTTAGCGCCATTTACTTCGGCCTTGAAATCAGTATTGCCCACAAGACCTGCGCCACCCATGCCGCCAAAACCAGAAATACTCGCAGGCATACCATTAACATCACCCTGCAAATTGACATCAACAACGGCCACTTGCCAGTTGTCATCCTGGAGCTTACCGTTCACCTGCACACTCCCATGCAAGCGACCCTGGGCCTGGGGGGCAATTTTTGGCAGATCGACCCCCGGAGAATCCAGAACCAGCGACCACTGTAGCTCCTGCGCCAGCGTGATCTCACCCGTTCCGCGCAGTTGATTGTTTCCCGCCGCATCTTTCAGTTGCAAACTGTCGATTTTAATTTGACTCTGTTGCATGGCGCCGACTACCAGAATGTCCATAGCCTGGTAACCCAAACCACTGGCGACCGTGTGTGCATTGAACTGTTGCGCTAAACGATTACCATCGATCGACAGCGTAAGCGGCGCGTCCAGCACCAGATCCGATAGCGTCTCAGGAAGATCGACATAATCGGCCAACCGGTATGGAGCCGGCAAGGCCAACTGAGCACTAGCGGAAAAAGCGAACTCCCTGTCCAGCGCGCTTAACTGAGCGTCGGCCACAAGCTCGGGATCACCGGGGGATATTATTTCCAGTGAAAGCAGTGCAAGGCTGCCAGCAGCCGACAATCCCAATTGCCGACCATGCAAGCCCGGCCACACCTCCGGTTGCGCCACACTGGCATCGAGACTGGCCTGCAGCGGCCAATCTCCCGCGAATTGCAGCGCTCCCTGCAGTGCAAGTGTACCTACAGCACCACCATCGACATCCAATCGGGTCATTGCCAATTGTGTATTGCGCCATGACCCCTCAATCGCCATATGCTGGAACTCATATTTCGAACCGTAGAAATTCGAGGAAGGCCGTTGCAATTCCAACGCGGCCACCTTGAGATCAAAAGGTAAATCAATGCGCGGCAATTCGATCTTGCCTGTCTTTTCTACCGCAACCGGTGCCTCACGCAGCTCCAGATAGGCATCGGTAAACAAGGCGGCACTCACCGCAATGGTGGAGTCACTAATGCGTAATTGTGCCTGGGCCAAACCTTGCCGCCACTCTCCGTCCTGCCAGGTGATATGAGTGGATGACACAGCGAGCTTGTCAATTTGCAATGCAAAGGGAAACACGATCAATTCGCTGTCAGTGGCAGCGACATCCGGAGGGGCTTGTGGCGACACATCATCTGCCCCGGGCAGGACCGCGATAGAAAGAGAAGCAACCTGCAACTGTTCAAAGCATATGAGACTGCGCCAGATACAAGCGGGAGTGAAATCCGCCACAACATCGCGCAGTTTTATGGTTGTGCCCTGGGTAGTTAAAGACAGTTGATTGAGTCGCAAGCGCCCACTAATTCGACCATCAGCGTAGTCGATTTCAAGCGCTGTAAACCGATCTATAGAACGTAGCAATGTACCGCTGCCAAATTCTGTGGACACAGCAAGCAGGAACGCGGCGAACAGCAGCAATAAAAGTGAGAGTAAAAGCCGCCACACCAACTTCAAAACTCGGCTCCAACCGTAAAGTGCAGCTGCCAGTCGGGATTTTTTTCGCTCAGGCCCTGGGCAAATTCGACACGCACGGCCCCCACCTGCGTGAGGTAGTGGACACCAAAGCCCGCTCCATAATTGACATTGAATTCGCCCTCATCGTAGGCATCTCCACCATCGACAAAAAGGGCTCCACGCCACTTCTCATTAAAGTAATATTGGTATTCCAAACTGCCTATAACAAGCCTGTCACCTCCTACCACCAGCGTCTTTTTACGGCCGTTTGCCTGCACCACTTCTATTTCATTACCCAGGGACTGATAGGAAAAGCCGCGAATACTCTGATTACCACCAGCAAAGAAATTAAGGGACGGCGCCAACTCGGTGCGATCGCCGCTGGCTATTTCGACTATGCCCAGTTCGCCTCGAGTGACTATGCGGTGGCCCGGCCAGGGCGTAAAAACGTATCTGAGATTGGCTGTAAAGCGCACCAGATCGACATCAGAACCCAGTTGTTCGTTACCCACTTCAACCTCATACAACTGGCTGAAACCACTTTTAGGATCGACGATTGATCCACTGTGGACTCTGCGCGATAGAGATGTACCCAACAGCAGATAATCGTTAGTAGCGCTTTCTTGTAATACCTCCCATGACTCATTCAGACCGCGCAGTGAATAGGCCTGTATCCATTTCCCCTTCCTGATCTCGCGACGTATCCCCAGCTCATCCTGCTGGCTATCCAGGTCACCAAACTCGTTCTCCTCAGTCCGCGCCCAGAGTTGCAGAATATCATTCAGGGGATGCTTTAGGGGGATGGTATAGGTAAAACGGCCACTGGGATTTACCGCGGAATATTCAACTCGCGTCACCTGGCTGTGGCCATAGCGATTGATTTTTGGCGTACGCCAGGTAAAAGACAGGCGCTCCTCCGTGTCGGTACTGTAGCCGATCCCCACGCCAAAGTTATGCCGTTTGGCGGGCCGCAGGGTGACCGCTATTGGCACCTGATCGTTGTTGACCAGCTCTTCTTTGGGTTGCACAACAACGCCAGAAAAGTAGTTGGTGCGTTGTAACTGAATCTGGAATTCCTGCAATTTGGACTGCTCAAAGTAATCACCCTGCTGGAATGTCCTTAAGCTATCGAGCAAATCGTAATCTGACATTTCCTCATCGTAGAGCAGTTCACCAAAGCGATAGCGGGCGCCGCTGTCAAACAGTATAAAAATGTCTGCCGTATTAGCGCTAGCATCAACTTCTACCCGATTGGTGACCGTTTTTGCATTCAGATAACCACGCCGCTGCGCCAATGAAAGCAGGCCATCCCTGAATGCTTCATAGTGCCCATGATGAAGTATATCGCCAGCTGAGAAGTTCACTTCCGCTACCGTTCGTGCAAATTCCTGATCATCAGCTGCGGCGCCCAGCAGCTGCATACTGATATCGCGGATAACGACGGGCTCACCTGGATCAATTGAAATTACAAGCTGCCAAACTGGGTCACTACGCCGCACATCAATGTCAATTTCAGGGTTATAGTAGCCCAGGGCCTGCAAACTGCGCTCGATTCTGTCGCGAGCGGAGACCACGAAATTAAGCCGCTCCTGGGGTGAATCAGGAGCCGTCCCCAACCAGGCCAGGACGTTGCGCCGTAGCTCAGACTTTTTCTCCAGACCAATAACGGAGAAGTCCAGGCTAGCCGCAACCGACAAGCTCGGAAGTAAATAAAAAATTACCGCCAAAATTACCGCCAAACGCAGCATAGTAGGAGATGCAGATGATGTTCGCACGCTCAGGCTTGCTGCGCGCTGCCCCAGAAATTATAGCCGGCAATTTTGGGCGTGCCCGGCAAATAGCTGGTCTGGAGATCGACAACATCAAAACCACCTGCTTCGAGTAGCTGTGGAATATCACGATTCAGATTACAGCCACCGAAAAATTTATACCACACCGGGTTGATCCGGTCCTGCCATTTGCTTACATTGGAGTCGGGCGCCCTGCCATGCTCGCAGAAGATAAGCTGGCCCCCAGGACGCAACACTCTGGCCATGCCATGCAGTGCCGCAACAGGATCCGGAATCGTACACAGCGCATAGGTCACGAGCACGCTATCAACACTGTTGTCATCCAGCGGGATTTGCTCGCCCGGCAAGCCAATGAACTCCACATCGAAATCCAGGTGCGCTGCCCGCTCCCCGGCCAATTTCCAGGACTCTTGCGAGGGATCGAGTCCGATGACCCGCTCTATCTTGCTGGCATCGTAGTGCGGGAGATTCAAACCCGTGCCGATCCCGATTTCCAGTACTGTACCAGTAGCCAGTGGCACCACTTTCTCTCGCTGCTTTACAATCGGTTTGGTACTGCAGGCGCAATTGATAACTCGAGGTAGAATACGTCTATCGTAGAAGCCCATGGCGAACTCTCTGAAGTCAAGGACTGACAATTATAGTCTGATGCCGTCGGCAAAAATACGCTAAAGTAAACAGATTGACGTTCGCTGGAGAAGAAATGTTTGAGACACTGGAAGTTGGCAAGAGGCTAAAAAGTAGCGACTTTAATGCGCTGGAGCTCCCTCTACGGCAGCAACTGCTGGAGGCGCAGTTTGAACTGGCAGACCTGGGTTGCCCAGTGATCATAGTAGTAGCCGGACTCGACGGTGCGGGCAAGGGTACCTTGGTGCACCGACTGAACGAATGGATGGATCCACGGGGGATACAGACCAATACATTCTGGGAACATTCCGATGAAGAAGAATCGCGACCCTATTTTTGGCGTTTTTGGCGTAAATTGCCTGCCAAAGGCAAGATCGGTATCTTTCTGGGGTCCTGGTATACCAAACCCAGCCAGGCGGCTCTAGCGGATGACATAAGTAGCGAGGAGCTTGAGTCACAGCTCAGGCAGATCGAGATCTTTGAACGTCTACTGGTCGATGATGGGACCCTGATCATCAAACTGTGGCTACATATCAGCCGCGAAGCCCAACGACTGCAGCTCAAAGGGGCCGCTCCTGGCAAACAACAAAATCCGCGTGTTACTGATGCCCCCTATGGCTTGCACGGCAAATACAAGAAAGCGATCAAGGTGTCGGAACAATTAATTCTGGCAACCGATACCAGCCACAGTCCATGGCACCTGATTGAAGCAGAGGATCGTTACTACCGGGAAATCACTGCGGGTGACTACATTCTCAACGCAATGCGCAGCAAAATTCAGTCCTTAGCGGCCCCGGGCGATGCCCACACTATCACAACGCTTCAGGCGACCGAGCTTCAGCCCACAGTTCTTGACAATGTAGACCTGAGCCGGGAACTGGAACGAGACAAGTATAAGATGCAACTGGCAAAGTACCAGGCCAGACTCCAGGATCTGGCATGGCATGCCTACCGACAGGGTCGTTCGGTCATTGCTGTTTTTGAAGGTTGGGATGCAGCGGGTAAAGGTTCGGCAATAAGGCGGGTGACCAGCGCGATTGACCCAAGGCTCTATCGGCTGATCCAGTTCGCTGCACCCACAGATGAAGAGCGCGCCCATCACTATCTCTGGCGCTTCTGGCGCCATCTGGAACGCGATGGCCGCTGTACCTTCTTCGACCGCTCCTGGTACGGTCGCGTCCTGGTGGAACGGGTTGAACAATTTGCCAGCGATGAAGAGTGGCAACGCGCCTATGGTGAGATCAATCAGTTCGAGGAACAACTTACCTCTCACGGCAGTATCGTATTGAAGTTTTGGCTACATATAAGTCAGGAAGAGCAGTTGCGGCGTTTTAAGGCGAGAGAACAAGAACCACACAAACATTATAAAATTACCGATGACGATTGGCGCAACCGAGAAAAATGGCATGATTACGAACTGGCTATCGACCAGATGGTGAGCCACACCAGCACCCGCCATGCTCCCTGGACACTGATATCTGGCAACGACAAGCACTACGCACGCATCCAGATTCTTAAAAAATTTTGTAAAACCATGAGTAAGGCCATGCAGAAATAAGCCTCTGCTAACCGCCATTATAAAAAAAACGCGAAGATCGCGCTAATGGTCCAACCCTTTGCAAGACAGGAGATTATCTATGCGCGCAATGGTACTGGATAAACAAAATACCCGGCTGGTCCTGCGCGAGCTACCGCGCCCCGAGCCGAGTCCATCGCAGCTGCTACTGCAAGTGAAGGCCTGTGGCATTTGCCGTACTGACTTACACGTACTTGATGGCGACCTCAAAGAACCTACCCTGCCCCTGATACCAGGACACCAGATCGTGGGTGTAGTAGAGGCCATGGGCGCGCAGGTTAATGGTTTCCACGTGGGCCAGCGGGTAGGCGTGCCCTGGTTGGGAGGCAGCTGTGGTCACTGTTGGTATTGCAGCCACGGCAAGGAGAACCTGTGCGATGAGGCACGTTACACCGGGTACCAGGTCAACGGTGGCTTTGCCGAATATACAGTTGCCGATGCCAACTACTGTTTCCCCTTACCAGCAGCCTACGAAGACCAACAGGCAGCTCCCCTGCTCTGTGCCGGCTTGATTGGCTATCGCGCGTATCGACTCGTAGAATCCTGCGAGCACATTGGCCTGTATGGATTTGGGGCTGCGGCACACATTCTGATACAGGTCGCGCGTTATCACGGTCAGAAAATCTATGCCTTTACCCGCAAAGGCGATAACGAGGCGCAGGCGTTTGCTATGGAATTAGGCGCGAGCTGGGCCGGGGATTCGACCGTTAATGCTCCAATCGAGTTGGACGGCGCGATCATTTTTGCTCCCGCAGGAGAATTGGTGCCGCAAGCGCTGCGGGCAGTACGCAAAGGAGGACGTGTGGTTTGCGCTGGAATTCACATGTCGGAGATTCCTGCTTTTCCCTACGAAATCCTCTGGGGAGAGCGGGAACTATGCTCGGTGGCGAACCTCACGCGCGCTGATGGCGAGGAGTTCCTGCCACTGGCTGCACAGATCCCGGTGAGAACCGTGGTCCACATCTACCCATTAGAGCAGGCCAACGAAGCACTGGACGATTTGCGCAATGGCAGCTTCAGTGGCGCGGCTGTACTGGCACCCTGAATCGGACCCTAAGAGTATCAGCTGGCCGCCTGGGCAGCTTTAATCTCTTTCATGTGCAGGGCTCCAAAGAAAAAAACGTTAACCAGATGCCCTGCTAGAGACCCGCCGGCACGCTGGCAGGCCTTGAAAAAAACCATCATTTCTACGGTATGGGCCACCGCTAATATCAATAAAATTCTGCCGCCCCAAACTCCCGCGGTGGTACCTGCCTGGGTGAGGGCCAAAACGCCACAAATAGCGTAGATAACCAGTAGTACAATTTTTCCTGCTGACACATTATTCTCCTTGGGTTTATAGCTTGTATGCCTGCGGATCCAGGCGATACATCTCTGCTTCTATCCAGTGTTCTATCTCGCCCATTAATTCTCCAGCATCACGACCCTCTGCCGGCACCGGTTGACCAATAGAAACGTCGACAATACCGGGGATAAACGAAAAGGAACGCGCCGGCCAACAGCGCCCTGAGGTGACAGCGATGGGGATAATATACGCTCCAGTGGCCACTGCCAGACGAGCAGCGCCTGCCTTATAGCTACCCTTTTTACCGCGTTCTGTGCGTGTACCTTCAGGGAACATGATAATCCATTTACCACGATCCAGGAGTATTTGCCCTTGTTCTGCCACCTTGGTCCAGGCCTGGGAGCGCAGTTTGCGGTCAATATGGATCATGCCCAGGCTACCGATACACCAGCCAAACACTGGAATTCGCAATAATTCCTTCTTAAACACATAGGCCAATGGGTGGGAGGTAATACTGGGGAAAAAAAATGTTTCCCAGGTAGACTGGTGCTTGGGACACAGAATTATCCGGCGCATATCATCGGCTGCGGGCAAATTCTCGGCGCCGTGCAAGCGATATTGCACCCCGCCAATGATTCGTGCGGCAACGACTACGCCTTTAAGCCAGGGCGCAGCGAACCACCACCACAGCTTGTCGTCCTTGAGGAAAATCGAACAAAACACCAGCGTTAGCCCAACGGGTATTACTGATATTACAATCCAGATAAAGACCAGGGTCGATCGAATGGCGTTCATTCGTGTATTCCACAGTTGTTACGACCTGCATTAAACCAGAATGTTGGCCACAGACAAAATCTGCAGACTGTTTTCTCGTCCGATTCGCGGTAATATTGAGATCTGATTCGCTGCGGAACCCGCCCAAATGAGCAACAAACAACGTGCAGGACTGCACCCTCTGGCACATGGCGCCTATGCCTGGCTTGCCCCTGATGGCAGCTGGGGGTGGAGCAACGCCGGGTTAATCGTCGACGGCGAGGAGTCGTTACTCGTAGACACCCTCTACGACCTGGAGCTGACCGCCGAAATGCTGCGCAAGATGCGCCAGGCGGAACCGCTTAGCAAAACTATTGGCACATTGGTAAATACTCATGCCAACGGCGACCACTGCCACGGAAACCAACTCGTTACCGGTGCTGAAATCATCGCCTCCACCGCTTCTGCCCTGGAAATGAACGAACTACCTCCCGAGGCCATGGCCGCCATGATGGAGGCGGCCAAAGGCATGGGCGGTGTTGGTGATTATTTCCTGCACTGTTTTGGCCAGTTTCGCTTCGATAACATCAGTCACACACCCCCTACTCGCACCTTTGACGGCGAACTGGATTTACGCGTGGGTGATAAGCCAGTACACCTCATAGAAGTCGGCCCTGCACATACCCGCGGAGATGTATTGGTACATTCACCGCATGATCGCACTGTATTCACCGGTGACATCCTCTTTATTGAAGGCACCCCCGTGATGTGGGCCGGGCCAGTCGCAAACTGGATCAAGGCCTGCCTGCTTATCGAGGACATGGATGTTGACCTGATCGTACCTGGACATGGACCGATCACAGACAAACATGGCGTTGCGCATGTCAGGCACTATCTACAATATGTGCAGCACGAGGCCAGGATTCGCTATGACGCTGGCCTAAGCGCGTTTGAAGCGGCTAAAGATATCGAAATATCCGAATATTCATCCTGGTCAGACCCTGAACGCATCGCGGTAAATGTGGACAGCCTTTATCGTGAGTTCGCCGGCGAGCAGGCCGCTACCGATGTGGTAGAACTGTTTAGCAGAATGGCCGAGCTGGCTGGTTTCATGGACAGCGCCACTGAAGCCACCAATGACGTTACGACTCCCTCGCCCGCCCTTACCGGCAAATCGCAGGATAACTAGCACGCCCCATGAACTCGCCGCCGGGAAAAATCATTCAAGTCGCGGCACTGTTACTACTGCTGGTTGCTCTGCCTGGCAATGCACAGAACAACCCCGGGCTGTCGCTGGAGCAAGGCGGCAGGATACTGGAGCTTGATATCAGCACGCAGTATGAACCGGCCATGCAAGGCAATCTGCAGCGGTGGGTGGAATTCATCTCGAACGCACTGTTGCAGGTCTACGGCCACTGGCCGCGCGAACGCTGGAAAATCACCGTGACGCCGGTTTCGGCCAGTAGCGCCGACCTCATACCCTGGGCACAGGTACATCGGGATAAAGTGGACTCGGTGGAATTTTTCACAGCCGCGCATGCAACCACAGAGCAATTGAACCGCGCCTGGACTGGCTATCACGAACTCTCGCACCTACTCATTCCATACCAGGGTTGGGGAGACGCCTGGTTCAGCGAGGGTCTGGCGAGCTACTACCAGAATATCCTTCAGGCTCGAGCAGGCGTCCTCAGCGAACAAGAGATGTGGCAAAAACTCTACAATGGCTACCAAAGAGGACAGGCCGACAGTGCATTCAATGGGCAGAGCCTGCAATTAATAAGCGACAACATGCGCAGCAACGGTGGTTTCATGCGCGTCTACTGGAGCGGAGCGTGGTATTTCATGACGGCTGATATTCGCCTGCGCCAACAGTCTGGCGGTCGCAACTCATTAGACAAGGCGTTGGCAAAACTCAATCAGTGTTGCTCCAATGACCCTATGTCGGCTCCTGTAATAGCACGGAAGTTGGACGATCTAAACCAAGTGCTGCTGTTCCAGCCACTATTCGAACAAGTCAGTGCATCTAGACAGGTACCCGACTTCGAACCGATTTTTGCCAGCATGGGTATTACCATTAGTGGCGATAAAGTGGTGTTACAAAATGAGGGTCCCGGCGCAAAATTGAGACGCCAGATCGCAGCCCGCAAAGCCCTGTAATAATTACAGTAGACGGTTATACTAGACCGTTTACTAATCAAGGCATGACTGGCATCCAATCATTGTGAAGATACCTGAATCAAAAGATGACATCCGCAACGAACTGCAAGAAGAAACCGAGCGCTTCTTACGGCAAGGTGGTGCCGTGGAAAATATACCTCAGGGGATAAGTGGCAAGGATGCGAGTGACCCTCCCCTATTCCTCAACCGTCGGCTATTTGTAGAACCCCGTGCCACTCGCACCCTGGTGCCCGAGGTCGTAGCCGCTATAGAGGCACGTCGCAAAACCAAATACACCCACAAACCACAACTCAAGCGTAAGGCTTTGCCAAAGCCGCGCCGCAAGATTATCTATGACGATTTCGGCGAGCCACTGCGCAAAGTGTGGATTGAAGAATAAAAAAAGGGGCCGAAGCCCCTTTACGATTTATCGCTAACCTTATGACAGGCGGCGACGGATACCACTGAACAAGCCACCCAGCGCCAGGAAGGCACCACCGGCAAGGCCAATCAGGAACAACGGGCTTGCCGTAGTAGGCATTTCCGTTACTACTGGTACGATAGCCATCATATCTGCATCATCTGGACCATCGGCATCTTCAACTACAAGAGCGAAACGATCTTCAGGCAGATAAACGTTCAGGTTCTGGCCGCGCATCAGGTCGCTTGCGCGATACGTACGACCAGCAATCTCAGCACGCCAGCTGCTGTGTAACGTTACACTGCGGCTGTCGCCCTTGGTGCCATCGACGTGAATGGGACGGAAAGTCATGGCGTTACCACGAACACGAACCACCTCGATAGAAGTCTTGGCGTACAGCTTGCCATTCTTCTCATACACTGTTTGGCACATTGCGCCGATGTCGGGATTGAGTGCCAAAACCTCTGCCGACCAATTAAGGTCTGCACAAGTAACGGTTGTGCTCTCCACCCCTTTCGTTGAAATATCTTTCACTTCGTCCTGCGCCATCAACTGACCGGCCGACAACGAAAGTGCCATTCCTGCTATTACAATCATCTTCTTGGACATGTCAAATCCTCCTTAGTTTTGGTTGACATCAGTGGTGTCGAGCGACGCTGTAACGATAAATCGTTTAGGCGCATGCCCGACAAAATAAAACGGGTAACAGGTTACCAGGGTAACCGTTTGATCATCAGTGTCGCGCAACAGGTGCGTGTCTGTGATAGCCACCACCTGCATTGCATCGATTTTGAAAACTTTTTCACCTTCCAGGGATTGCAGGCGAATGGTATCTCCTACCTGCACGTCCTTGAGTGCACGGAAGTAGCCATCGCGATGACCGGAGATACCAATATTGCCTGGCTCGTGAGGATACGACATGCCGTCAATAATACCGGCACCGCGATCCATAACAAGATCGGTGTTGGTAGAATAAACCGGAACTTTTAAACCAACCGAGGGTATTTCCATAACGCCCAGCACCGGTGGCAGCTCAGCTTTAAGGCTAGCCTCGTAATCGGCCAGTCGTCCCGAAGCCCATAGGGTGGTGTCTGGTGCAGTGGTGTCATCAAATTTCGGCGAAGACGTTTCGGGCGCGACCGGGAGTAATGCATTTGGTGACTCGATATCACTCTGTGGGGGCGCAGCAGCTTGGGTGACCGACTCGAATTCGGCTATACCATCCTGGCGTTGCGCCTCGCCCTGGGCAAGTTGTACCACAAAAAAGCCGGCTAAAAGTATGCCCGCCAAATAACTCAGCAATTCTCCTGATCGTACGACTACACTGCCCAGTTTAGCTGGCATATTTTACTGCACTTCCCCCGAATTCAATGGCAAGCCAAATTCATAGTAGACCACAAACCACTAGCGCGTAACGCTTTGCGGTCTCTATATATTAGTCTGTTTTGCCAACGATGCTATCTTATTCCATTATTGTCAATCGCTGCGCTATCTAATACTAATATCGGATGTACTGCAATACCCGATTCACGTACTGACCACTGACCACCTGCGACGCCCTCAGCGCGGCAAGCAAGACCCCGAGCGGTTATATTACGGCGACACTTGCATCAACCAGCACGGCTGACTACCTTTACAACACCAATATACAGGAGCCATTAATGTGAGCAGCGACATCACGCCTTTTACCGTAGACATCCCCGAGTCAGAGTTACAGGAACTACAACAACGACTCGCTCACACCCGTTGGCCGGAGCGCGAGACAACCGGGGACTGGAACCAGGGCATTCCGCTGGACTACACGCGCGAACTGGCAGATTACTGGGCATCCACCTACGATTGGCGTCGCTGTGAGAAAAAGCTCAATGGCTGGCCTCAGTTTAAAACCACGATAGACGACATCGACATTCATTTTATTCATCGCCGTAGTGCGCACGAAAACGCCCTACCCCTGATCATTTCCCATGGCTGGCCGGGGTCTGTGGTTGAGTTTTACAAAATAATCGACGCCCTGGCAGACCCCACCAATCATGGCGGTAAAGCAGAAGACGCGTTCCATGTTATTGCGCCTTCGTTACCTGGCTTTGGATTCTCTGGCAAACCAACCCACAACGGAACATCGGTAGAAAAAATTGGCCGCATGTGGGGCCAATTAATGGCGAGACTGGGTTATGAGCGCTACGTAGCGCAGGGCGGTGACTGGGGAAGTATGATCACCCAGAGCATGGGCCAGACCGAGACCGAAAGATGTGCCGGTATTCACATCAATATGCCGATTGTCGCGCCCGATCCCGACACTATGGACAACCTCTCAGAACAGGAACAATCCGCGCTAGCAGGAATGGCCTTCTACAATGACTGGGACTCCGGCTATTCCAAGCAGCAAGCGACGCGGCCCCAAACTCTCGCCTACGGCCTGGCTGATTCTCCCGTGGGTCAAATGGCATGGATAGTGGAAAAATTCTACACCTGGACAGATTGTGAAAAAGACGGGGTTAAACATCCGGAAAATGCCCTGAGTAAGGACGAGATGCTGGACAACGTCATGTTGTATTGGCTAAACAATTGCGCGGCCAGCTCCGCCAGGCTCTATTGGGAAAGTTTTGGCACACCCAACCTTGAACCCATTGATATTCCCGTGGGTTGCTCTATTTTCCCCCAGGAAATTTTTCGTAGCAGTCAACGGTGGGCGGAAAAGCGCTTTTCCAAGTTGATTTACTGGAACGAGCTTGATTGTGGCGGGCATTTCGCCGCTTTCGAACAGCCAGAAATATTCATGCAAGAAATACGAGCCAGTTTTAGCAGCCTACGCTAGGGTCGGTTATGTGTCGTCGTATTCGTCACTGGTCTGCAGGCTATTACTGAAAGGCTCCAGGGAATGCGGCTCTTGGTCCTGCGGGTTCCTGATGAAATCCTCCGCAGGAAGCTCCGCCGCGATATAATCAGAATCGTCAATGATATCGAGCTCAAAGCCTGCGCCTGTGGCAAGAGACGCCGGCTTAGGCGGCGGCGCTGGATCGGCATCTCTATCCACCACAGACTGCGCCGTAGTATTAAAGCCCACGCTATCCAGAGGGTGAGGCTTAATCTGCTCAGCATTGCCTGCTGGCAGCGGGGGTCGCTCAGTGACTCCCTGCTCCTCCACTACAGAGCGCTCCATTGCCTGCGGCTCAGCAGTTTCAATGGTCGTTTCCAATTGCGGGTCAGCGTCAGACCAATCCAGCACCGGTGTAGGTGGCTCGCCCAGACCGGGACCCGGTGGCTCACTGACAAATGATTGCTGTTGCCCTGCTATCGCGGACCGCTGCTCCCAATGCCGATTCAATTCTGGCGGCGGTGCATCATGCACAGCAGGAATTTCCGGTGGCTCCCAACCTTCGTTTAACCCGGCTTCGCTGTGCTCATCCACCGCAGGTATCGGCATATCATCGCATGCGTCCAGGGCTGGTGTTGGCGCAGCGCTATGCGCGACATCAACAGTCGGAATTGCTGGCGCGAGTCTATCCAGGGACACGCCCCCAATTTGCGGTTCCCGGTGACTGCTGCCGATAAACTCCAGATTTTCCAGTGCTACATCGGCACTTCGGCGATTGTGCGTCGGCTGGGTAGTGTTGGCATGCCTCCGATCCGGCACTGACGGAGAGTCGACCATTGCAGCCTGTGCCCTGGCGAGGTTAGGCGTTGAGCCTTGTCGAGGCACCGCAAGTCCAGCACTGTAACTTTTGGGATCCAGCATGCCAGCTTGCTCTGCCAATGTTTGACTCGGCGCTGCCACATCTGACTGCGGAGCAGCATGCTCAACCTGAACGGATACGTCACCATGATAGCCGGCACTGGCCGCCTGCAGCATGGGTATTTCAAATTCTTCGTCACGCTGATCTGCGTGATCCTCATACGGCTCTGGAGTGTTCTGCTGTTCCGCTTTCAGCGCACGTTGCTTGAGCACTTCATGCGCACAGTCAGACCAGCGCCCAAAATGGGAAGATTCTGCCGGGTCGGGCATACGATGCTTACGGAAGGTGCGCATGGAGTCCATAAAACGCTGCTTCACCGCGCGATAGTGATAAATATGATCTTCACACTGCAGCGGCAATACGTCGGAACCGCCGCGAATGATTAACATCTGGGGGGGCAACTGTCCCTGTAAGCTGTGCAGCAAATCCGCCAGAAAACACAAGCGGAATGCGGAGTGCAAGGTCGTTTTGGCCTGAGTATCACACGGTATGTAAAGATAACTACCCAGATCAGAATATCCACTGGTGCGCATCAGCAAATTGGCTGACCCGGACAATGGGCCCAGGGCCAACTGCCCGTTAACAATAAAATCTACACCGGCACGCATCGCCTCCAGCGTGTTGGAGCGACGCCTGGACTCAGGCAAATCCCAGTCAATCAGGGTGACATCCCTATCCTCCGCGCGCAACGTGTCGACGATATCGTCCTGGCGCTGCATGGTGTTTTGCGGCTCTGCGCTACCAACATCGGGTGGAATGGCATGGTTGGGGTTTTCGAGCGTCAGGCGCTCCATCCAACATGCGAAGGGCGATTCCCTGAAGAGAACAAAATCCTCAGAGGTGTAGGTGACGGCGTTATCAACACTGCAGCGGTACATAGTTTACAGCTAGTTTCCCGTTTAATTGAAAACAGCGTAAGCCAAGTTTTCACTTAAGCCGTTTGTGTAGTTATATCTGAATGACCGGCGAGTGTCCACGCTCTGCGCAAGAAAGTCAGCAGTACTTGAACCCGCATCTCCCAAAGCCTCAAAACCCGTATAAAAATCAACCAGTTTCGCAGTGATTTCTGCGATCCAGCCAGGCACGCTCAATGCCTGCGGTAAATGGTTGCACCACCCACAACCGTTCGCTCCACCGTGAGATCTCGCATATTCATCGGATCCTGTATTGGATTGCCCGACAGCACCACCAGGTCAGCATACTTGCCCGGCTCCAGAGAACCACGATTATCCTCCTGGAAAACCTGCCAGGCAGCATCGATGGTTACCGCGCGCAATGCGTCCATTACACTGATTCGCTGTTGCGGTCCCAGCACATCGCCACCCGTGGTCATACGGTGTACCTGGCTCCACACCGCTTGCAGCGGCAACATAGGGGTCACCGGTGTATCGAGGTGGGAACTGAAGCGGACGCCATAATCCTGGGCCCATCTGGAAGGACTCATGACTGCCGCGCGCTCGGGCCCCATAAATAGTTCCCGATGACGATCACCCCAGTACCAGGTGTGTGCGGTAAAAAAGCTGGGCGTCACACCCAGGTCTTTCATTCTGGCCACCTGGTCCTCGCGCGCCATTTGAGCATGAATAAGTATCATGCGCGGATCGTCCACCGGGTAAACCCGCTGCGCCGCCTCAAAGGCATCCAGGATATCTTCTATGGATTCATCGCCATTCCCGTGGATAGCAATCTGGTATCCCGCCTTGTGCAGGGCCTCTACTTTTACAAACAGCTGATCTCTGGGCACCGCCGCGTAGCCCCGGTAACTCGCATCACCATGGTAGGGTACGTGGTAGGGCCCGCTAAGGTAACCGGTGAAACCCTGGATGCTACCGTCCGCCACGATCTTGACTGCGCCCATCGTCAATTTTTCACCCGCGTAATCCGCTGGCTCATAATCTCCGTTTAGCAGCGAGTCGGTAAAATCGGTCTCAAAAGGAAATAGCACAAGACGCTGGGGGATCACCCCGATTTTGCTGAACAGGGACAACCCCGTCGCTAATTCCTTGCTAACGCCCCCGGATTGGGCCGTGGTAACGCCAACAGCAGCATACTCATTCACGGCCGCCTTCATCAGACGATAGGTATCGGTGAGACTCATATCCTGCATGAGGTGCATCATGTCCAGCCTGGCGGTCTCTTCCAGCAAGCCGTTGGGCTCCATAGATCCGGCGCGCCGGCCAATAACCCCTCCTTCGGGATTAGGTGTTGTGGCGTCTACTCCGACCAATGCCAGCGCCACACTGTTGGCCACCACCATATGACCCGAAACATGCATAGCCACAACTGGATGCTCTACCGAAATCGCGTCCAACTCGGCCCGGGTCGGGTGGCGTTTTTCCGCCAACAGGGTGTCGTCGTAACCAAAGCCAATCACCCATTCACCCGGTGATTTTGTCGCTGTCCTGCCGGCCAGGGCAGTCAGCACTTCGTCCATGGTGTTTAGCTTGCCTATAGGCGGACTGTTCAGATCTGCGGCGATAACGCTCATGCCTGAACCGGGAAAATGACCGTGGGCGTCAATAAAACCCGGCAGTAAGGTACGTCCGCGCAGATCGGTAACCTCAGTCTCGTCTCCCACCAGGGCCATGATCTCGTCGGTGCTACCTACCGCCTCGATAAGATCACCGCGTGCTGATAGCGCCTGTACCACACGATTGTCTGCGTCCATGGTAATGACATCACCATTAATAAAGACCTGATGTTGCGGCGGCACTGGCGTCCGGGTAGCCATCCTGACCAGCACACCCAAGCCTACCACCAGAGCAAACAATACCAGCAGTATGCTTTTCCATTTCATATTACAACCACCTGTTTACTTTTTTGGCCATTAGGTTAGCGGAACTAGCACTCTGGGTTATCGATCGACGATCAGGCCGCATCGCCGATTAACACGTCCGCCAGGCGCGCGCGATGCCAGGCAGCGTCTCCCCATAACAACTGGCTGTGTTTCTGTCGCTTGAAATACAAATGCACAAAACACTCCCAGGTAAAACCAATCCCACCGTGGGACTGCACGGAGCGACCCGAGGCAAACGCGGCGGTCTCGCTGGCCGACGCCTTGGCCATATGGGCATATTGCAGGGCACGTTCAGGCTCGTTATCGATCGCACAGGCAGCGTTATAGACCAATGACTTGGTCTGGTCGATTTGCACCATCACATCCACCAGCGGATGTTTTACCGCCTGGAAAAAACCCAGGGGATGATCAAACTGTTGCCGGGTACCTACGTATTCCACGGTGGTCTGTAATTGCCATTCCGCTGCACCGACAATATCTGCTGCCAGTATCGTCCAGATCGCTGGCATCGCTTGATTCAGCACTGCCAGGGCACCGCTGCTCACCTCCTGTGCTGCTACGTCTGTAAAACTGATATGTGCCTGGTCACGGGTGAGATCAACGATCGCATCCGGGTCGACGCTGACCCCCGGGGCATCCGTGGCGACCCAGTACAGGGACAATCCGGCCGGGCTGTGCGCGCTGACCAGCAGGCGATCTACCTTGCGGGCATCCTGCACAAACCAGGCGCTACCCTGCAGCTTGCCGTCGGCACAAGTGACATCAGTATCGGCTACCGACCAGGAGCCCTGTTTATTCGTGATGGCTAGACTGGCCGAGTGGCCCTCAGCGATTTCCGCCAGAGCTGCTGCGCCGCTGCTACCACAGGCATCTAGTACATAGGTTGCATTGAGCGTGGCCAGCAATGGGCAGGGAAAAGCTGCCCGCCCCAGCTCCTCGACCAGACCGGCTACGGCAACCACCGGCATACCAACACCACCAGCGCTTTCGGGCACAGCCAGCATGGTCCATCCCAGGTCTACCATCTGCTGCCACAAACCCATGTCCCAGGCACAATCACTCATGCGCTCGGGGTTCGGGTCAGCTGCGACTAGACTGTGCAACGTACTCGTGGAGAAGTTGTCTGCGAAAAACTTTCGGGCGGACTCCTTTAACAGGCTCGCCTCTTCGCCAAATTCGAAATTATCCGGTTGTGCCATGTTTCTCTCCTTACTTCGACTTGGCCAGGCCGAGCACACGCTCGCCTAGTATATTGCGCTGCACTTCACTGGTCCCTGCGGCAATCGTCATGCCATAGGAATTCATATAAGCCAGAGGCCATTGGCCACCGGCCGGGGCATTATCATCGCCCATGTATAAAGAAGCACTGGCGCCCTCCACCTCCACCGCCAGCGCCGCTGTGTCCTGGGCTATCTCGCTGGCCAACAATTTGTTCTGCAGCAGCACACGCATGGGGTGATCCAGCAAAGCCGGCACTCTGGCCCTACGCTGATTCTGTTGCAATCCCGTTTCGCGAATCACTTGCTGCATAATCCGGTCACGAATCAAGGGATCCGAGGCCGCCGGCTTGCCATCGCGCATGGTGCTGCGGGCCAGCTCAATCAGGTTGGACGTGTTGGTCGCGTGGGTCGATTTACTTTTGAGGCCGCCCGCCCGCGGTGTTTGTAACTCGCCAGCACCACGCTCATGTAATAACGTGGTCATAGCCACCTGCCAGCCCTTCCCCAGTTCATCCAGCCGATAACTGTCGTCCACCTCCAGATTGTCAAAAATGACCTCATTGAAGCCAGTTTCTCCGGTGATCTTGATCAGCGGCCGTACGGTCACGCCCTTACCCAGGACAGAACGTATAGGTACTACAAAATAGGAAAGGCCATCGTATTTATGGGATTTATCGGTGCGCAGGAGCAGGATCATCCACTCGGCGAAATGCGCCAGCGAGGTCCACACCTTATGCCCGTTAATCAGCCATTTATCGCCTTTTTTCTCCGCAAAGGTCTGCACGCTGGCCAAGTCAGATCCCGCACCCGGCTCACTGAAACCCTGGCACCATATATCTTCGCCGGAAAACAATCGCGGCAACAAGCGCTGCTTGAGCTCTTCCTGAGCGTGATAGAACACGGTTGGGGCAGCCATCCCCAGGCCGATCACATTGGGCAAATAGGGCGTGCGAGCTGCGATCATTTCCTCATTGGCAACACGCTGACAATCACTACGTCCACCGCCACCCACCGCCTGCGGATAGTCACAGCCGATCAACCCGGCGTCGTAAGCCGACTTTTGCCAATCCTGCAGGTAGCTTAATTGCTCTGGCGTCATAATCTCCAGGGCCGACAATGGCAGCCGCACCGGCGGCTCACCAGGACGGTTATCCTGCAGCCAATCACGACAATACTGGCGAAATTCTGCCTGTTCCGGCGAGTCCTTGCTTGCACTTTCTGACATAATTATCTTCCCGGGGTCTATTAATAACAGTGACTAAGTGAGTGGATTCTACCGAGGGTCATCGCGGGTGGAAAGACGCGCCGTACCTCAGGACGCGATAAAACGGCGAATATGCTCAATAGTGCGGCGGGCGCTCATCCACAGGCCCTCCCGCCTGATCCCTTTCAGATTGAGCGGCGCCTTCATCCTGACGCAGCTTGAGCAATTCCAACTGCCGTCGTAACAGCAAAATTTCCTGTTGCTGCAAAGCAAGCGCATCGTTGAGGGTTTGCAGCGTGTCCTCCTGGAAGGCAAGCTGAGTCTGCACTTCCGCCAACTGCTGCCTCAGCTCATTAACCTCTGCCGACATCCCACACGCTCCTGCTCAATCCATGTATTCGTTTACGCAACGCGATAATATACTGGCGACTCAAGCAGAAAGACACGGCCTTTGTATGAACAAACCCAAAAAATCCAACAGCCGCCCGGTTTACTCTACCGATCAGGGTCGATTGTGCCCACAATGCCACCGCCCGGTGGCAGACTGTGTTTGCGGTAAAGACCGCCCTGCTGCACTGGGAGATGGCACCGTCAGGCTCCACCGGGAAACCAAAGGTCGCGGTGGCAAAGCGGTCACCATTGTCAAAGGCCTACCCCTGGCTGGAGCGCAATTAAAAGCGCTGGCCAAGGTACTAAAGCAAAAATGTGGTGTTGGAGGCGCTTTAAAAGATGAAAATATCGAAATTCAGGGCGACCAACGGCAAATACTCAAAACCGAATTGGAGAAACTCGGCTACACCGTAAAAATAGCCGGGGGTTAACTCAACCTGTCCGCGTTGGCCGAAGTTAACACCACGTTAGCAACGCTTTTACCGAAGTTTAGCCAAATCAGTCCGCCTATGTGAAGGCTACAGCTGGTTATTTTTTCTTAGTTACGCACGCTTCCCAATATTTTTGTGAAATAACACCTACAACCCTTTATTTTTATTGGATTTATTTTTTCTATGTGTTAAAAAGTGGTGCGTGAGCTGGGAAAAGACGGTAACTGGTGACGATCTCCAGACCTGATTTACCATAACCCGGCCACAAACAACCATAAAAGTGAAACAGCAGTATCTGACGGATTTGTCATCCCTACAAGGGAGTGGGTTATGTACGTTACCGCAGAACACCTGAGAGACCAGGTCATTCGACCTACCCTGAAATACCTGGGGGCATGGACACCCGCTTGCGAGTCGTTCCTGCTAAATGCCGCCGTTGACGCGCCGGACCTGGGGCTATTTTCCGCGAGAAATGAAGGCCTGGGACTGTTCCATATCACGACGGCTCAGCACCGCGACCTATGGGACCGGTATCTGGCATTCAATCCGGAGATGGCAAGCAGAGTAAGGGGACTGGCCAGTCAACGGGCTTTTTTAAGTGACCCGGACAGCGAGCTACAAACCAACCTGAGCTATTGCACGGCAATCGCGTGGTTGATGTATCAACGCTCTGGTCGCGCCGCGGAAGAACCGGTCAATAGCGCCGTGGCTTCAGCCTAAGCAACTCGCATCAACCCCTGCGACTGTCACGCAGGGTATGCCAGGCAGCAATATCCTGCGGCCGGTCAACATCGGCCATAGGGGGCAATGCTGCCCATTCCCACCCCAATTGCAGCAAGGCCTCGCGTGTAGCGGCATAAACCCCTGCCGTACCCCACGGAACCCCCTCGAATAACACCGCACTGACTTTTCTGGCCCCGATCAGCACATAACCCCCGTCTTCGGCAGGGCCCAACACCACATCAGCATGATCCAGTGCCTCCACCCCAGCGCACAAAGCGACCGCATCAATGGCCGGACAGTCACTACCCACCAGAATGACCTTGTTATAGCTGCATAGGCCAGCACGAATGGCATGGTACATGCGCTGACCCAGGTCTGCGCCACGCTGCAATGAAACCTGGTCAACGCCCAATTGCCGGACTTGCTCAAATAGAGGGTGCGTTGCACTGCCGCTGACGGCCAACTCGATATCGCCCAACTGCGCATTGACAAGTTGCCCACTGGTCCACAATACAAGCTCACAGTGCAGGTCGCAGGCCTGGCGGGGTGTGAGAAAGGGTATCATTCGGGTCTTTACCTGACCTTCGACCGGGGCTTTGGCAAACTGGACCAGCAATACGGAGGCCCGCTTATCGGTCATAGTAATGCCGTGCCAGAGTCCCGGGAGAAACCCCAATAAAATACGCCAGCCGCAACAGCCACATGCGCACTACGGTGGGCACCACGCCATGCACTTCCCAGCGTCGACTTGAGGTCGCTACCGGTTCATTAATCACCAACGGTGGCGCCAACTGGCGCAGGCGCTTGCAGTAAGCAACATCCTCCATCAACGGTATCGCGTCAAAACCTGCGGTCTGCTCGAACACGCTCTTACGCACGAATATCATCTGGTCGCCCGTGGCCACCTGGGTTATTCGCGAGCGCTGGTTCATAAACCATTCAATAACCCGAAATACTCTTGAGGTACCGCTTAACTGCACCCGGCAAAAGCCCCATTGGGGCACCTTCGCCAGATAATCAAGTAATCTCCCGGAGGTGATTTGCGGCAGGGTATCCGCGTGTAAAAACAACACATACTCACCACTGGCGGACTGCCCTCCTGCGTTCATCTGCAAAGCCCTGCCTGCCGGCGCGGACAACAGCTGCTCACATAGTGGGCGCGCCAGTGCTGCGCTCTGGTCGGTACTGCCACCGTCCACCACGATAAGCTCGCTGCCCGGGTAACGCGCGCGCAGGTCTTTAAGTAACGGGACTATAACTTCCTGCTCGTTAAGCACTGGAATGACGAAGCTCAGGTGGTTTGCCGGCAAGCCTGGAGGCATCAGGACTCCAGTGCACCGCCGCAGCTACTGCCCTGCCCGGCTGCACAGCCGTAACAATGCTCGCCAATAACGATGGGATTACCGTCAAGCGAGGTACCGCTCACCAGATCCGCGATGTGGTGCCTGGGCTTATCGCTATACAGCAATGGCAGCTCCAACATCTGGTTGAAATCACAGTCATACACATAGCCCAACCAATCAATACTGAGCAGACTGCGACACATGAGGGTATCCATGTTGGCGGGGCTAAAATTATCACGCAACAACGTCATGTACTCCAGGTACTGTCCTTGCGCCAGCAACACTGCGCCAAAGCGGCTGATGGGCATATTCGTTATGGTAAAAAGCTCATTAAAACGAATGTCAAAGCGTTTACCGAGCTCTCGTCGATAATCGTCCTGCAATTCATCCTGGGCAGGAGGAAGCACCGCTCCCACCGGATTATAGACAAGGTTGAGCGGTAAAGTGTCGCCGTAGCCCAAGGCATTTAGCCGGCGAATCGCCCGAATACTGTCGTCGTAGACGCCTTTACCGCGCTGCTCCTCCACGTTGTCCTGCAAATAACACGGGAGCGAGGCTGTTATCTCCACGCCCTGCTCAGCCAGGAAATCCGCAAGGTCTTCCTGTCCGGGCTCAAACAGCACCGTTAGGTTACTGCGATCAATCACCCGCACGCCCAACCGGCGCGCTTCGCGCACCAGATAACGAAAATGGGGGTTCAATTCGGGCGCGCCGCCAGTCAGGTCCAGAGTGTGGGCACCACTGGTAGACAACAAGACCAGCACCTGGTCAATCGTTGCCAGGTCCATCAGCTCAGTGCGTGTTGGCCCGGCGTTAACGTGGCAATGAACACAACTGAGGTTACACAGATAGCCCAAATTCACCTGCAGCGTGTCAAGACCTGCTCGCCGGATTTGCGGAAAATCAGTGTGCAGTAACAGGGGACGGGTATCGCGCATAGTACAGTAGTGACTCTTCTAGTGATGTCGCCGGCTTAGTATTGCGCCTGTTGTTCTGCCGGGGTCAGCAGGCGGTGGGTCTGGCCCAGCAGATACTGGAAGACCACATTGTACGCCAGCACCGCCTGTACATAGTTACGGGTCTCCTTGAAGGGAATCGTTTCTATCCAGATTTCCACAGGTAAGCTCTCCCCCGCTTTACTACGCCAACGTTGAACCCGATGCGGGCCGGCATTATACGCAGTCAGGGCAAAAACCCGGTTACCCCCAAAACGATCCAGCAACTGACGATAGTAGGCACTGCCTAGCAGGACATTGTATTCAACCTGATTGAGGTCAGAGCTATCGTGCGACCGCCCCAACGAAGACGCAACCTGCTTACCCGTGGCAGGCATTATCTGCATCAGGCCTCGAGCGCCCACCGGGGAACGCGCCTCCGGGTAAAAGGCACTTTCTCTGCGAGCAATCGCCATAAGCTCTGTGCTGGGCACCTGTTGCACTTTGGCGTTACTTTGAAACGTTTTTTGGTAAGGGGTGGGGAAACGTATATCCAGTGCGTCCCAGGCCTTGGCCCGGTTGGCCGCGTCGATTGCCATGCGGTGCCAGCCCTGCTGTGCAGCCAATTGTGCCAATTGTCTTTGTCGAGCGGCGTCATCATCGGTGTCCTGTAACACTTTAAACCACTCCGAGTGAGCCAGGTTTTGTTCTTCGTGAAAGCGTAACTCCTCAATACGCTGCACTGCCGGAAGCTGCAGTAGAGGTGCGCGCGCGGCTGCTTCCAAAACCAGGGGCTTATTGTTAAACACATAAGCCCTGCCTAACTTATCCGCTGCCAGAAAACTGTAATAACCACGTTCCTGGGCCAAGCTCTGGAAAATCTCCGCGGCCAGTGCCACCTCGTCGCGCCACTCATAAACCCGCGCCTGCCAATAGCGCCAACCACTGTCCAGCCGCGCCTCTGGTGACAGCATTGCCAGCGTTTGCTCCACTGCCTGCCAATCCTGCTCCGACAGGGCCCAACGCAAGCGTATTTCAACCAGTTTGTCTTCTGCCAGCCGCGGCAGAGCATCCTGCAGCCATGGGATCATGGATTCCGTTTTAGCGAACAGGCTGCGCAGTGCGACTTCGTACTCCACCTTATGTGTTTGCTCGGCGGAGAAGTTCAGCTTGCCCCGATACTCCTGCCATTGCTGCAATGCCTTCTCCGGGCTGTAGCGTGCCAGGTATGCAAGACCATGGCTGGCGATATCTGCCGAATAGGGGCTGCTCGCAGGCAGCTTGTGCCTGCGCAGACTGTCCGGCTTGGCATAGACTGCCAACAACTTATCCGACCAGGGCGAGAGCTCATCACTGCCCTTCTTCGCTACATATTTCAATAAAGAGCGCTGCCGCGCATCAAAGGCATTGAGCAACCTGGCCCATACCACCTCATCACTGAGTTCACCGGCCTTCAGCCAGGCGTTGAACAGCGGATCGCACTGTTTGGGCTGGGATTTTCCATGCACCCACAAACGCTCGGCGCCCTCCCAGGCGGCCAGGGGGTCACCCTGAGCGAGCAGTGCGCGAAAGTAATAACACTTAAGCTCTATCGTGTTGGGTTCCTGCGGCATGACTTGCAGGAAGTCACTCCAGCGCCGGTCTTTGCCGGCCCGGTACAGATACACGGACTTAAAACGGTTGGGCAGTGGCGTATCTTCACTGAGGCTGATAAACCGGCGGGCGTCCGCGGGACGCACTTTAGCTGGCTGCCGACTGAGCTGGAAGTAATCGAGATAGATAGCCAGTGGGTAGTCATCCAGGGCCGGACGCAGTTGTTCGTATTCGGTCCAGCGTCCACGATCAATGGCCTGCACCGCACTGTCATACTCCTGACGCGCATTGTCCAGGGGTTCGGCTATAGCCTGAATCGAGATAGAGAGCAAAATGCCTATGGCCAGACGCGACAGAACATCGACAAACAATAATTTGGCCTGAAACAGCACCGAGAAGTTACCTCACATCACAGATAGGCAGAGGGCGTTGCTGAACACCCTGCTGTATTGAGCCGTAGAGTGATACGCGCAGCGGTGGATTGCAATAGTTCAGACCGAAATTTCTTTGCTACCGCAGAGCAGCGGACTCCTACAACAACAAACCCAGCGTCGGCACATTAATAGTGGCGTAATCCATAATCACTTCGCGTTGCTTAATCAAGTAGCTGTCCGCGAGCGGAACCAGAACATCCCGGCGCTGCCCGCTGTAAACGAAGTCTTCACTGCCGGGGCGCGCGTAATACAGGTGAAAATTACTGAGCACCGACAACTCAGCTTCCCCCTTCGCCATCAGCTCCACATTGCCCACCATGCGGCGCGTGCGCGCAGGGGGATTTTCCGACCATGAATTAATTTTAAAAGCACGCTCTACCCGCACCATAAGGTGGATATAGGTCTCCTCGCGAATAGGACATCCCATGGAATCCGCTCCTTCCAGCTCTCTGTCGACACTAATCATGTGCTCGTTGCCGCGCTCGCGATTATTGACGGCCACGTCGACCCTCGATGGCATAAGATAACGTACATCCTCTGTCACCAGCGCCAGCCATTGTTGATACTGGCGATTATCCAGTAACCGTGCCTCGTGGAAATAGAAGCGCTCCAGGGCCCGCTGCTGCTCTGGGGTAGTCAGTAATGAAACAGTGCTCATAACGGCGCCTCCACTGCTTGTAGCTCATCTCGCCAACGAGCGAAAAAGTGGCGCGCGTAAAACTCATTGGCAGTAACGCTCACCAGACCCGGCAATTGCGGATGTGCCTTCTCTTCGCCCAGGCCCAAACCGTAGTAGTAGGGTCGATCATCGGCGAAATCAATATTACTGCCCTTAAACTGCTGCACCCATACCTCAGCATCTTCCTGTTCCAGCATGCCCCCCGGACCGAAAAAGGAACTGTAGTTGGTGCGCAGCACTTTTTTAACAGGGTCTGGCGCATCTGCAGGAACCACCGCCCAGGACCAATATTCGACTTTACCCGGCCCACGCGGATGGGACACCTTGAATGAAGTGTTGGACCACAAAAAAGACAGATTGGGATAGACACCGTAAGTCAGTCCTTTCATGCGAGCACGAATGTCCCCTACCCGCTCTGCCGCCTGCGCCTGCACTTCACGCAGATACTGCTGCACCTCGGACCCACCGAACATACCGCCCATACCCTCCATTCCCCAGGCCATTTCATCCGGCGGGCCGCCCTCGGGCATTATTCGAAAAGTGGCGCCGTGACCAGGCGTTGTCACCACGCTATAACCCAGCTCTTCGATCATGTCCTGAGCTTCACGTGGAATAATCGCACTGTGCAGGAAAGCGCCATGGTTAACGTCACCCAGCTGATTCTCAACCGGCAACTTCCAGTTGGCATTGATTGTCCAGCGATGAGGGGCACCCATGAACTCGATGCCTCCGGGGAAACGTGCAAAAAAAGCGTCCAGGTAAAAGCGCATATCACCCAGGTAATCTTCCAGCGCCATAATGCTTTCATCGAAACTGCCAAATACCATACCGCGCCAGGATTCCACCCGTGGCACCCGCTTAAGCCCCAAAAGACTTTTATCTGGCTTATTGCACACCGCATTTTCCTGAGGGATGGTGACCAGCTCACCTTCCACGGTGTACGACCAGTTGTGGTACGGACAGATAAAACGTTTGGTATTACCGTGGTCGGCGCGGCACACGGGCAAGCCGCGGTGAGAGCAGCTGTTAATGTTCGCGTAAATTTTTTGATCCATACCCCGGGACAATATCACCGGAGTTTCACACATGTAGGCCTGTACAAAATCACCCGGACTCTTTATCTGCGACTCATGCCCTAGAAACAGCCAGGAGCGGCCAAAGATACCCTTTTTCTCCAGCTCATAGATGTATTGGTCTGTCCAGCAACGACGGCTGACCAACGACGCATCCGGGTTGACCAAATCTTTTACACGCAATGTCACGATTCCCTCCGGTAACCTAATCCAACACGGTTCTCACGATTATATGTGCGCGTATCCAGATTTCGACACCAGAGCGGAACTTTGCCCTTCACGGTATAGTTTTCAAGGCGTTTTTGGCTTCTCAGCTTGCCTTCTGCCAGCCGACACGGAATAATTCGCGGCTCAAAATACTCCGCCCTTAGCTCAGCTGGATAGAGCGTCCCCCTCCTAAGGGGAAGGTCGCTGGTTCGACTCCAGCAGGGCGGGCCAAATTTCCTTAATAAACAATAACTTATGCGGCACAGAAAGTTTTGCATCGAAGCGATTTAGAGTATTTTTCAAATCAGTGACCAATCAGTGACCGTATCCGGTCGAATCATCCGGCCGCACAAATGGTTCGCATTTCATGCTTGTGGTAAAATCAATGCAAGCACCATGGTGTTCCTCAATATATGCTTTCTCCAGCCCGCACCTAAAAACGTGGGCTTTTCACACTAAGCCCCCAGGACTTTTTCTTCCGCCCAGCCTAAACCGGGCAGGTTAAGCTGAAGGATTCCTTACTCTGGCACCTTTGGTCACACCCACCTATACACTAGAAAACTGGATTAAATGCTGTTACCGATCAACTGCGTTCTGGCGTGAGTCGCGGCTTGGCATGGCATGGCATGGCTCAGAGGGTAGGCAAGGCACCAGAACGTATTGCCTACACTCCACAAATTCATTAATTTTTGGAGAATAGCTATGTACCATTCTAAAGATATTATCTCAAACACAATCCATCCCGACCGCAAGGAAGATTTGCAGGAAGAAGCACGTCTGAACATTAAGTCGCTGATTGCCGGTGGCGATATAGAGCCAGAGGATTCAGACGAGGCTTGGCAAGACGAGTTAGAACGACTAGTTGCAGACGAGCTAGAACGAATGTCTAAAGCCTGAAGAACTAACCCGCTTCGGCGGGTTTTTTATTGTCTGTAGGAACGGCACCCACACCCACACGAAAAATTTTACTCCAGTTTCAATCTGACCCCAGTTCACCAGCTTCATGTCCGCTTTCACCTCTTTTGCAACATCTGCGCCTTGTCAGTAAATTTTACAATACCTTGCAGATTATCCATTTATTGATCTGAATCGATTGTGTTTACTGGGGTGGCCTGTATCTTGCGTACATGAAGTAGTGTTATTAAGGATGGCTGGGGACGGGATGTATAAAATAATTGGTCGTATATTAACTATATTCATCTTGCTTGTGTCGGGGCAGGTTGGTGCGGCAATTATTACCTATTCCATTGAAGGTCAGGTTTCAGGCGTTTTTAATCCAGACG
>JBALVO010000042.1:0-29458 GCA_036961445.1 Halioglobus sp. | reverse complement strand
AGCGCAGTGGCGCACGCAGCCAGCCAGCCTGGGAATTTGATGCACAAAGTGCCAGGCGCGCCCTGAACACACAATTTCAGAGCCATGATCTGCGCGGTTTTGGCTGTGACGACCTGGAACTGGCCATCGGCGCCGCCGGTTGCCTGCTGCAATACGTAAAAGATACCCAGCGGGGCAACTTGCCCCACATTCGCAGCATAAGCCAGGAAAGCCGGGCTGAAAGCGTCATCATGGATGCCGCAACCCGACGCAATCTCGAAATCGATATCAACATGAGCGGCGGCGACAGCAATACGCTGCTCTCGGTTATGGACAAAGGGGTGACCGCAATGGGCAGTCGCCTGCTGCGACGCTGGCTACACCGACCCCTCACCGACATTCCCGCGCTGGAAGCCCGCCACGGCGCTATTCACGCCCTGTGCGACAACTACCATTATGAAGTCGTACGCGCCACGCTCAAGCCCATCGGTGACATGGAACGTATTCTCACCCGCGTCGCCCTGCGCTCCGCCAGGCCAAGAGATTTAACCCGCCTGCTAAGTTCGCTGGCGGCTCTACCCCCACTGCGTGCAGAATTGTCGCACTGCCGTGCGCCCAGACTGCAGGCCCTATGCCTGCAGGCCGGGGAATACCCGCAGCTATGCGAACTGCTGGGCCGGGCCATCAAGGAGAATCCGCCGGTAATCATCCGCGATGGCGGTGTGATTGCAGATGGCTACGATGAAGAGCTGGACGAGTTGCGCCAACTCAGCAGCAATGCCGGAGATTACTTGCTGGAGATCGAAAAACGCGAAAAAGAAGTCACTGGCATCAGTACCCTGAAAGTGGGATACAACCGGGTGCATGGCTATTACATCGAGATCAGCCGTGCCCAGTCCGATCAGGCACCCACAGAATATATCCGGCGCCAGACCCTGAAGAATGCAGAGCGCTTTATCACCCCGGAGCTGAAAACCTTCGAGGATAAAGCGCTGTCCAGCAAGAGTCGTGCACTGGCCCGGGAGAAAGGCTTATACGAAGATCTACTGGAAAAGCTCAATGAAGACTTGGCGGCAATGCAGGATACCGCGGCAGCAGTCGCAGAAATTGATGTCTTGGCCAATCTGGCTGAGCGGGCGGAAAACCTGAATCTTTGCCAGCCACAATTTTGTGACGAACAGATATTTGAAGTCGTCCAGGGACGGCACCTGGTAGTAGAGCAGGTGCTGGCTGAGCCGTTTATTGCCAACGATACCCTGCTCAATACCAAACGCCGCATGTTGCTGATCACCGGCCCCAACATGGGGGGTAAATCCACCTATATGCGCCAGAATGCGGTAATCGCACTGCTGGCCCATATCGGCAGCTACGTACCCGCCACTGCGGCAAAACTGGCACCCATTGATCGTATATTTACCCGTATCGGCTCCTCTGACGACCTGGCGAGCGGTCGCTCCACCTTTATGGTAGAAATGACCGAAACCGCCAATATCCTCCACAATGCCACCCCCCGCAGTCTGGTATTAATGGACGAGGTGGGCCGCGGCACCAGCACCTTCGACGGACTGAGTCTGGCTTGGGCAGCTGCAGTAGAACTGGCCCAGTCAGTACAGGCTTTCACATTGTTTGCCACGCACTATTTCGAGCTCACCAGCCTGCCTGAATCCTGCCCCACCATGGCCAATGTCCACCTGGACGCCACTGAGCACCAGGACCACGTGGTGTTCATGCACAATATCCAGGAGGGGCCGGCCAACCGCAGTTTCGGCCTACAAGTAGCAAAACTGGCGGGCATTCCTGCTCAGGTACTCAACGCGGCCCGGGAAAAGCTGCATGAACTGGAGCAGGGGGACCAGCAACTGCTGGTTGCCACCAGCAACGCCGCGCACACTGCCTCTCCCGCCCAGGAAGAGATGTTCAGCACAGCACAACCGCACCCGGTGCTGGAGTCGCTGGGGTCGCTGGATGTGGACGAGTTAACACCCCGCCAGGCGCTGGAACAGCTCTACCAATTGAAGGCGCAGCTGGACTGAAAGGGCCCGCTGCTTAGGACTTCATTTCTGGGCGTCTTGCAGGTAAACTGTCGCGCCTTAGCTAAGCTAATAATTTTCCAAGAGGCGTTTCAGGAATGACATTTGTTGTAGGTGAAGATTGCATCAACTGTAAGCACACAGACTGTGTGGAAGTCTGCCCGGTAGACTGTTTTTATGAAGGGCCCAATTTTCTGGTAATCCACCCGGACGAATGCATCGATTGCGCCCTGTGCGAGCCGGAATGTCCGGTAGACGCGATCTTCTCCGAAGATGAGCTGCCCGAAGACCAGCAGGTATTTTTGGAACTCAACGCGGAGCTGGCAGAGGTGTGGCCCTGCATTACCGAAATGAAGGATCCCATGCCCGATGCCGAAGATTGGAAAGGCAAACCCGACAAGCTGGCGTTGCTACAACGATAGTTTCGAGCCCACCATTGCGCTCAATCAGAAAGCCCCGGCGTGACAACACACCGGGGCTTTTTATTGCACAACGCAGGGATTGGCTTTAATTTCCCAATCCTACTAGAATCGACAACCATCATTTACAAACTATAAAGAGATTGTAACCATGCGCTTCTTTGTCAAGCCTAAGACTCTTTTCAGCCTGCTTGCCCTGTCGGTTTCACTCATTCTGAGCCCAGCACTGCTGGCTGAAACCGTAGAGCAGAAAGTGCGACTCAAAGTGGTCGATCCGGGTAATGGCGCCCAGTGCCAGGTACAGGCTGTTTTCAAGGGCGACCACGACAACTGCAAGAACAAGAATGCCAAGGGCCGTGACGATTGCAGCAAGGACAATGGTTGTGTCTGCACGCGCCAGGAAAAACATATCACCTGGGAGATGGAAGATAAAAAGGCCTTCAACATCGCCTTTGACCAGGGCAGCCAGAATCCCTTTGTGCAAAAAGGTAGCAGTGAGTGTAATTTAAAGAGTAACAAAAAGGGCAAGCTGCGCTGCCGTGTAAAAGGCAAAGACGTACCACGGGCCTCCTACGTTTACTCGATAAATGTACCCAACTGCACCTCACTGCACACCAAGATCAAGGTTTACTAGCCTACAACGCGTGTAGCTTTACCGGCAGTGTCTTATAACCCCGCACGAAGTTCGAACGCACGCGCTCGGGCTCGCCCATCACTTCTACAAAACTGAAGCGCTGCGTAATCTCTTCCCACAGGATGCGCAATTGCATTTCTGCCAGGCGGTTACCCATACAGCGGTGAATGCCGAAACCAAAAGAGATATGGTGACGAGGGTTAGCCCGGTCGATGATAAACTCATCGGCCTTGTCTATGGCACTTTCATCACGGTTGCCCGATATATACCACATGACAACCTTGTCACCCTTCTTGATCTGCTGCCCCTTGAACTCCACATCCCGGGTCGCGGTGCGCCGCATATTAGCCAATGGCGTCTGCCAACGGATAATCTCTGAAACCATACTCGGGATAAGCTCCGGATTGGCCCGCAACTTGTCATACTCAGCCGGATTCTGGTTCAATGCCAGCACCCCGCCGGTCGCTGAGTTTCGCGTGGTGTCATTACCACCGACAATCAGCAGACCCAGGTTCCCCAAAAACTCCATCGGACGATCCACCAGATCGGCTGTGTTTGGGTCGCGCTGTAACAGCGAGATCAGGTCAAAGCCGCCCTCCCTGCCTTTGCGTTCATGCCAGATACGCGTAAAGGTCTGCAGACAATCGGTCAGGCCAGTCAAGCGTTCTTCATGACTCACATCACCCCCAGCAATCTCTGGAGAACCCGCCGCGATATCAGACCAGTAGGTCAGTTTATGGCGCTCCTCGAAGGGAAAATCAAAGAGTGTTGCCAGCATTTGCGTGGTGAGATTAATAGCAACATGTTCCACCCAGTCGAATGTTTCACCAAGCGGCAGCTGATCAAGGATTTCCGCCACTCTGCTGCGAATCAGTCCCTCCATATCAGCCAGGTTCTGCGGCGCTACCACAGGTTGCACTGCGCGGCGTTGCACGTCGTGTTTGGGTGGATCCATGGCGATAAACATTTCTACCGGAAGATCGTCTTCCAGATCGCCTATTACAATAGTAGGTTCCGAGGAAAACACCTCATGGTTACTGTCCACCGCCACGATATCCTCGAACCGGGTGATAGACCAGAACGGACCAAAAGCACTGTCCGCCAGGTAGTGGACGGGGGCTTCCTCACGCAGTCTGGCGAAATACGGACGCCACGCGTCCTGTTCCAGTAGGCGAGGATCGCTGACATCTATCTGGTCCAGCGGCGTGGTATATGCGTCGGGTAGTTTCACAGCCTGGTTCATTTTAGTCTCCTTTGCTATTTCTACATCTGGTATTCAGGAAGGCGGACAATCAGACCGTCCATCCCATCAGTTACTTCGATCTGGCAACTCAGGCGAGAATTCTCCAGGCGATCGGGCCGCATGCCCAGCATGGCCTCCTCCATCGCATCCAACTCTCCTGTCGCCTCGCCCCATTTTTCCGCCACGAAACAATGACAAGTACCGCAGGCACAGGCACCACCGCAATCAGCGTCAATGCCCGGCACCATATGGTCCAGGGCATTTTGCATCAGTGACTTGCCGACCTCTGCATCAATAGTGTGATCCTGTCCGCTAAATTCGATTAATGTAATCTTTGGCATGATTTGCCTCCTTGTGGTCAATGGTCACAGTGTAATGATAGGCCATCACAGCAGGAGGTCATTTATTGACATGATGGGGTCATAATTGGACAATCGCATTTTGCCCAGGCCATTTCAGATGCCCGACTCACAGGACAATTTTTTCATACCCAGCAGCTACTCCCGCGTCGTGGCCCGCGAACTGGGACTGCAGGAGAGGGACCTGACGCGCCTGTTGCAAGGTACCGATCTACCCGGGGGTATCCTGCTTCCCGGGGATGAGACCCGCCTGACAGGGCAGCAGCAATTGCGTGTACTGGAAAATGCATGGCGTATGGGCGGCGTGCCTGAATTCGGACTAAGACTGGGACGCCAGCTACAACCTTCGGCACACGGGCCTCTGGGCTACCTGGCGCTAAGCAGCCCGGACCTCCTCACAGCATTGACGTCCCTGCGCGACTTCCTACCCATGCGCATACCTTTTGCGCAGCTGGATGTGACCTTGGATCAGGACTGGTTATGTTGCTCACTGGAATTCAAGCTGCAAGCACGACCCAGAGAGAGACGCCTGTTACTGGAATGCTTTGCTCTGGTAATACAGTCGGTGGTGGAATCTCTACTGGGCAGGGAACTGACCGAAGGAGTGGTCTGTTTCGACTATGATCGCCCCGAATATCACCACGTTTACGCACAATACCTGCACTGCCCGGTAAAATTTTCCCAGTCGCAGAACACCGTCCTGCTGCCCGCCGCCCTTGCCAGGGTTAGCAATGCCTCTGGCGAGCCCGGCTCCTACGCCCTGGCCCAGGAGCTTTGTCGCAGTTTGCTGGAGCAAGTCCCTGCCGCCTCATTGTCGACGAGCGACAAGGTCAAGCGCATCCTGCTATCCCAGCCCACGGGCTCGGTAACCGAGGAGGACGTCGCAAGGGCGATATTTGTCTCCAAGCGAACACTGGCTCGCAGGCTGCAGCGCGAAGGCACGGGCTATCGTCAAATAAGGGAAGCTCTGCTAGCAGAGCTAGCGGCCAGACATTTAGGTGAAAGCGACCTCAGTGTCGAAGCCGTCGCTGCCCTGCTGGGCTATCATGACACGGCAAATTTCAGGCGGGCATTCAAGCGCTGGTTCGACGTCACCCCCAGCGAGTTCCGCCGGAGTTCCGAGTGTTAAGAACACACGCTTTTTCCCCGCCACTTTCTGCTAGACTGGACCGATGACAGAACACAGCAACAAATTCGCCATGGACTGGCGCGTAGCCTTTGGCCTGAGCGTTACTCTCATCTGGTTCGGTGCCGGGCTGACCTACCTGCTGGCAGTGGTCGGCTGGGATAACTTTGTACACCTGCCCACAGCGGATTTGGGAAGTTTCTTAGAGGGGGCATTTGCACCATTGGCTTTTCTATGGCTGGTGATCGGCCACTTTATGCAGCAAAAAGAAATTACCGCCAACACCAAAGCAATCAATATCCAGGAACGCAGTGCCCGCAGGCTCGAAGTACATTCGCAGCGCGACAGCTATTTCCAACTGCTGAATCTGGTACAGGATCAACTGGGCTCCATTGCCGGGTTTCACTACATGTCTGTTTGTGGCCCCACCGGTACCGGTGAAATATCCGGCCCAGAATTTGCCGAGCAGCGCAGCCACGCCGGGTCTGGCGACCACGCCTGGTTTATGCGCAAAATGGTATCACTGGCGGCAGGCAAGATGGACGAACCGGAGGTTATAAAAGAAATCTTCTTTGGCACAGATGTGCGGACCCGGCACTCGGAAAACTTTAGTAAGATATTCTCCAAATTACTGGCGGCCGCTAAAGCGGTAGATACCGATTCCATGCTGGAGGACGCCCTGCTCAACGGATCAGCCTCAGGTTTACTGTATCGCATCATTGGGCATGCACGGGGCGACGACACGGTGGACCCGATACAGGGCGTCAATTTCCCGCCAAAAATCACGCTAGACACATCCGCCAAAAACGCGTGCTAAAGGGTTTTTAACTCTATATTGCGAAACTTCACCGTACCGTGCTCCCAATGCTGTAAGGCAATAAAACCGGGAGTCGGGTCAGCATCGCGCAACACCGCGGTAAGCGTGTTATTCAAGCGAACCTCGATCAATTGGCCTTTGGCGACAACGTCGTAGGTATTCCAGCGCCCCACCGTATCGACCTGCGCCAGCGGTGGCATAAGCCTGAAAACGATAGAACCTGTGCGCGCTTCCTGCCTGGGGTGGTC
Source organism: Halioglobus sp. (assembly GCA_036961445.1). Taxonomy (GTDB): domain Bacteria; phylum Pseudomonadota; class Gammaproteobacteria; order Pseudomonadales; family Halieaceae; genus JBALVO01. Next base: position 22,603 of record JBALVO010000042.1, on the reverse strand, counting down.
GTCCCAGATATTGAGTTCATAGCAGGTATCAGGGTGTATGCGGGAACGGTCCTTGCAGCGAATGAATATTCCGGAGTTGGTGCTCGCATCTACCCAGAACTCAGCTCTGAGATGGAAGTCACCATATTCCTTAGCGGTGCTTAGAAAGGCATTGCCGTCGCCGCTGGCCACCAGATTCTGGCCATCGACAGACCAGAGCGATTCGCCATCAGTGTGCCAACCGGCAAGGCTGCTGCCATCAAATAGCGCCGTAGTGCGCCCCGCGCACGCGCCGAGAGACATGCACAGCATTACAACCGCCATTAATTTGCCCATAGCCAGCTCCAGCAATCAATCGTTACACAGCAGGACGACTTTTCCCGCGATCTCGGCGTTATCGATGCGACGATGTACCTCGACCACATCCTCCAGTCGCGCAGTAGCAGCAATGGCAGGCTGCAATTTACCGGCTGCCAGCAGGGCGAACAGTGCCTGCACGTCCTCGCGAAACTCCTGTGGAAATTTTTCTCGCCGCGTCTGGATGTTATAAAATGTACTGCCACGGGCGTCAGGAATAAGCTTCCACAACGCCAGCAAGCGCGCAAAACCCCACAACAGCGACGGTAGTTTCTCCTGCCCGGTAGTCACCTGCAGCGCACCAAAACCCACCAACAAGCCACCTGGCTTGATACAGCGATAGGAACGTGCCCAACTGGCACCACCGAGAGTATCAAATACTATATCGACCCCGGCGCCAGCGGTTTCACGCTTTATCACTTGCTCAAAATCTTCCTTGCGATAATCGATGGGTACCGCGCCGAAATGCCTGACCAGCTCATGCTTGCCACTTGAGGCAGTACCGTACATTTGCAACCCCATGTGCCTCCCTAACTCCAACAAGGCAGTGCCCACCGCGCCACCAGCAGCATGCACCAGGCAGGACATACCCGGTTGCAGTGGCTTTAATCGAGTCAACATCTGGTAGGCAGTGGTATAAGACAAAATCATCGCAACAGCTGCAGCGGGATCCAGCCCATCGGGCGCGGGAACCACTCGCTCAGCCTTTACGCACAGGTATTGCGTATAACCGCCTATCACTGGCATATCTGCAACGCACTGTCCCACTTCAAGCTCTGTAACACCAGCGCCGCGCACGTCTACGACCCCAAACCAATCGTAGCCGGGTACAAATGGCGGCTTCTGTCGTACCCCCGGATACTGGCCCTGGCGAATAATGGTATCCGTGAAGCCAGTACCAGCACTCAAGACCTTAATCCGGACTTCGCCGGGCGCCGGCTCGGGCAGCGTTGCCACTTCCTCCAGCTGCAGTTGCTCGGGCCCGCCCACCGATTGCAAAACCACACGTTTATAGCCCATAGATACTCACTCGGTAGATACACAAAAATTCTGACTGAACACGCACGCTAACCGTGCTGGTTCTCAAAAAACTCGATCACCAGGGGATCATCCTCGCGTTCCAGATAAGCCACAGCCAAGCCTGGGGCGTAACGCTTCCCCCAGATTGCCTGGTAACCGAACTCCTGCGCATCGGCAATCCTGGCATCAAGGTCGTCGACGATAAAACGTAAATGCTGCATGCCTTCGCGACCCGCATCCAGGAACTCCTTGTGCGGACAGCCACCCGAAACCCACTCGATCAATTCGATCTCAACATCTCCACTGCGGCCAAACGCTATTCGCATTACACATTCTTCCTCCCGGCCGCGGTAATCGTAGGTCATGGGTCCCGGGTCCATCCGAGTGAACGGACCAAACAATGGTTCATACAATAACAGCGCCCGCTCCATATTACGCACCACAAAGCCCACTTGGTTGAGCTCTGGCAGATCCAGTTGTTTAGCGATACCTTCGCCCATCACGATGACTCCCGTTTCATTAAGCGTCACAGCATACGACTTCCGCACAACAGCGTATCCACTTAATTCGAGCGTGGCATTCGATAGGCAAATTTGGTTTGAATTTTTAGGCAGCCGTTAGCAGACGCGCCAGAGGCGAAGCTGCTGAGGTGTGTGCTGTAAGAATAAATCGCAAGGTTACAAGCAGGCTGCTCAGGAAGAACAGCCTGAAAAATAAAATCAGCTAAACAGTGACTCGCCGCTAAGCCCCTGAGTTTCCATGATACCGCGCAAACGCTTCAGAGCCTCAACCTGTATCTGGCGCACTCTCTCCCGGGTAAGGCCAATCTCACGACCGACTTCCTCTAGCGTGCTACTTTCATAGCCTCGCAATCCAAAGCGACGGGAGACTACTTCGCGCTGCTTTTCGGACAACTCATCCAACCACGAAGCAATACTGTCTTTGATATCGCTGTCTTGCAGCAACTGCGAAGGGTCGCAAACCCGCGCATCCGCTATGGTATCGACTACCGACTTGTCCGACTCCGCACCCACCGGTGTATCTACTGACGTAACGCGTTCATTGAGGCGCAATACGCGCTTCACATCCGCCGGGGGTCTATCCAGCATATCGGCTATCTCTTCAGCCGAGGGTTCGTGATCCAGTTTTTGCGTCAATTCACGAGCGGCGCGCAGATAGACATTCAGTTCTTTAACCACGTGTATCGGTAAGCGAATCGTACGTGTCTGGTTCATAATTGCCCGCTCTATGGTCTGGCGTATCCACCAGGTCGCATAGGTCGAAAATCGAAACCCCCGCTCAGGGTCGAATTTTTCAACAGCACGGATCAATCCGAGGTTGCCCTCTTCTATAAGGTCCAACAAGGTCAAGCCACGATTAATATAGCGACGTGAAATTTTTACCACCAGACGCAAGTTACTCTCGATCATGCGGCGCCTGCCACTCTCGTCACCTTTGAGCGCAAGGCGGGAAAAATACTTCTCCTCGTCTGCACTAAGAAGTGGCGAAAAGCCGATCTCATTTAAATACAGTTGCGTGGCGTCCAGGGATTTTTCGATCTTGCGCGCAGTATTGGCTTTTGCCAGATCGAAACTGTCATCGTCAGATTCCAGACCAAGGTCTTTACTATCGGCAATAACTTGCGGCTTCGCTTGAACAGTCGCAGATTTGCGCTGTCGATGTTTGGTGTCTGCTTTGGTCTTGACTGAGCGCGTATTACTTGACGCGGCCTTACTGGAGTTGGCAGAACTGCGGGCTACTGCACTCGATTTAGACGTTCGTTTCGAGCCTATTGTTGTATCCACTTCCATGGCTATTTCCCACTCTTCTTTTTAAATATAGAGAGCATTTCTCGCCGGGCCCACCAGAGTAACCCATAGGGATTACAAATTACAAGTGTCAACAACGCCCTTCAATTAGGTTAGCTATCGCAAGCTTATTGTCCCAAAAAGCGTAGCAAAAGTGCTTTTGCCAACTGTATCAACGCCTGGGTAATAACCTTTGCGGGTCGATAGGCTTGCCCTCTTTGCGGATCTCAAAGTGTAACTTCACGGAATCCGTTCCAGAGCTCCCTTTCTCTGCAATTTTTTGGCCCGCACGAACAGTGTCACCCTCAGCCACCAACAGGCGTTCGTTATGACCGTATGCACTGAGGTAGACATCGTTATGCTTGACGATCAGCAGCTCTCCGAAGCCGACAATACCGGTGCCAGCGTAGACCACCTTGCCCGCAGCAACCGATTTAATCGTGTCTCCGCGTTTGCCGCTGATATCGACACCCTTGTGAACACTGGAAGAGTAGCCCCGGGTAACTCGCCCAGTTGTTGGCCACTGCCAGGCTCCTACTTTACTACCCGTATACACGCCAGCTTTGCCAGCGTTTGTAGCACCTGTTGATGACGACTTCGTGACATTGGCGTCAGGTTTCCTAACAGGTACGGGAGCTGACCTGGGAGCAACCGGAGAAGTAGTTTTGCCTGAAGTTGTTGTCGCGCGCGGTGCTGCTGCCACTGGCTTGGCGGGCACCGGCGCCTCCTTCAGCTGGATTTTCTGACCCGGGTAGATGGTATAAGGTGCCGCGATAGCATTGGCAGCGGCGACCTTGCGATAATCCATGCCATACCTAAAAGCAATTGAATAAAGAGTCTCACCGCGTTGTACCTGATAGGCCGACGAAGAAGATGCTGATCTGGCGTATCGATCTTCTACCGGTGCGCGCGTATTACCTCCACACGCCAGGAGGCTGCAACACACCAGGCTTAACAAAACCCTTGCAAGCACAAGCTTACCTCAAATACGCCCGGGAACCCCCTGAGCTAGGTGTTCCCCCACTTGGAATCAATTAACCACACCGCGCCAAACCCTACCACTATCAACGCAATACAGTACCAGACCTGCGGGTCCTGCCCCGTCAGGAGCAGGTATTCCGAGGGAGAAACCGGTATCTGCTGCGCGGGTTTAAGCTGTCCATGACTGCCTTCAACCCAATCCAGAACGCGCTTCCACGGCCATACCACGGCCAACGAGCCAAACAAAAACCCCGTGAGCAGCGCCATGGTGGCCTGGTGAAAGCGCTGCAACAGCCAGTACAACAAACGCGAAAAACACAACAGGCCCATTCCCGCGCCAAATGCAAATACGCCCAGGAACATCAGGTCCAACGATTTAACCGCCACCAATACCGTGCTGTACATGCCCAACAAAACCAGGATAAAACTACCGGATATACCCGGCAGGATCATCGCGCAAATGGCTAGAAAGCCGGACAGGAATACGCCCGTCATGCCTACGTCTAAAGTGGCCACTGGCGATAGAGCAATGATCAGGGCAAGTGCTGCACCTGTCAGCAGACACAAAACCCGTGCGGCGGTCCAGTGCTCTACCTGGCGCAGCAACACCAGTGCGGATGCCAGGATCAGGCCAAAAAAGAATGCCCACAGCGGCACCGGATGGTGCTCCAGAGTCCAGGAAATAATTCTCGCCAGGGAGAATATGCTGGTGGCGATACCCGACAACAGCGCCAGCAGAAAACCTCCATTAACGTGCCGCCAGGCGCCCTTGATATCCAGCTTGATTAGCCTGCCCAGGAACTCCAGATCGAACGCGCGGATACTGCCCAGTAAGGTGTCGTAAATACCGGTGATAAAGGCGACGGTGCCACCGGACACGCCGGGCACAATATCTGCAGCCCCCATCATTACGCCACGCAAGAATACACCCAGGGAAGACATAGCCATTACCTCACCGTACCAGGTAATAGTGGCACGAAAAAAACGGCCTCTACTATTTCGGTCTCAAACCCCTCATGGGTCCTGGTCACCACTTGCAAGTGTTGGCTGGAACCTCCGACCGGAATAACCAGGCGCCCACCGGGTGCCAGCTGGTGTAGTAAGTCTTCAGGAATTCGCTCTGGCGCGGCGGTGGCTATGATACCGTCATAGGGTCCGCGCTCCGCCCAACCCATACCTCCGTCGGCATGGTTCATATGCACATTGCGCAGCTTCAACTGACGCATGCGTTGCCGTGCCTTGGTCTGCAAGGCCCTGATGCGCTCCACGCTATAAACCTCGTCAACCAACTGCGCCAGCACCGCTGTCTGGTAACCAGAACCAGTGCCTATTTCCAGTACCCTTTGGCGTGGGCCAGCGGCCAACAGCAACTCAGTCATACGTGCCACAATATAAGGTTGCGACAGTGTTTGTTGGAAGCCTATCGGCAAAGCCACGTCCTCATAAGCACGATGCGCCATGGCTTCATCCAGAAACAAATGCCGGGGCGTAGTGCGAATCACATCCAACACCGCCGCATCGGTAACGCCCTGGTCGACCAGTCGCTGTATCAAGCGCTCGCGTGTGCGCTGTGATGTCATCCCGATACCATTGAGGTCAACCCTATTCACTGCTGTTACCACCCTCGCGTTTCCCCTCTTTATATTGAACAAGCTCCGCCAACAGCGCTGTGGCATAACTGCCAGCACCCAGGGCAAAGTCCAGTTGCAGGTTGCCATCATCACAAAACTGCCAACAAAAGTCATCCGCCAACATGCGCGCGGGACGCCAGGACATATCAAGGCCAGCGGCGACCAAAAATTCACAAATATCGGCATGCTGCTCCAGGCAAATGGCCTGCTGCCGCTGCCTATCGTTGCCTGCACTGGATAATCCGCGTCCCCACAACGGTAGACCGGGATGAATATCGCCAAGACTTGCACGCTCACGCGACTGCTCGTCGGCGTGTTCGCAGGTAAAGAGACTGCGCGTGCCTTGCAAAATACAGACATCACCGCTGAGCACATGATTCCAATCCGCAGTTTCCACGCGGGCCGCCAGCAGAGTATTGAATAAACAGGAACGCAGAGCCGACAAATATAAACTGCGCTTGGTACGCGATATCTTGCGGTTGCCAGACATCCAGCGACGCGCCTGATCCAACGTCGAACCACCACGGCCAAAACGCTGTTCGCCGAAATAATTGGGCACACCCTCAGCGCGCAATAGCTGCAACCTATCCTCGAGTGCTGTTCGCTCGCCCTGCACTTCGCGCAGCACAAGACTAAAGCGGTTAGCCTTGTGCACCCCGCGCCTGAGTTTGCGTGAGTGACGGGCCACTTCCAGCACCTGCACATCTGCGGATGATTCCAGCTGTCCCCAGTCAGGCTCTGCTCGCCCGGCCAGGCCAACGCTGAACCACTGACGCGTTATCGCGTTACGGTCTTTAAGGCCACTCATGCCAATATCCCGTGGCGCCACTCCGCTAAGTGCCGACACACGCTCCAGCAATTCCATGCTGTTAAGTTGCCTCTTCTGCAGACGCAGAAACACATGCTCGCCCTCACCAGAAGGGACAAACCCCAACTGCTCGCTAACAACAAAATCTTCCGGGCTGCAGCGAATCAATGCACTGCCAGGCAGGTCACCCCAGGCGCGGGGTCGAGGCGGCATCATCCAGGCGCGACTTCCAACAACACGACTGCATGAGCGGCAATCCCCTCTTCACGACCGGTAAAGCCAAGCTTTTCGGTGGTGGTCGCTTTAACATTCACTCGCCCTGTGCTGGCACGCATATCCTGCGCCAGGTTTTCCCGCATTGCCGCGACAAACGGCGCCATTTTCGGTGCCTGAGCAATCAGCGTGGCATCCACATTGGTCAACATCCAACCTGCCTGGTGCACCAGCTGCACCACCGTGCGCAACAGCACACGACTGTCTATACCTGCATTGGCCACATCGGTATCGGGGAAATGTTGTCCAATGTCGCCCTCACCTATCGCCCCGAGCAAAGCATCACAGATGGCGTGAATCAATACATCTCCATCAGAGTGTGCCTCCAGTCCCCGAGTGTGCGGAATGTGCACGCCACCCAGCACTATTTCCTCACCTATAGCAAAGCGGTGAACATCGTAACCATGACCTATGCGCATCGATTGCCACTCCAAATCCATTGCTTCATGCACGGTTATCCTCCGTCGTCGCCTGCAAATACCAGGTCGCCAGCTGCAGATCCGCTGGCACCGTTACTTTCAGGTTGCGCGCGGAGCCGGCGATGAGCTGAACCGGGTAGCCCGCCATTTCCATGGCCGACGCTTCATCGGTCACCGCAAGGCCGTTTGCGGCAGCCTGCTGCAACGCCTGCTGCAACTCTCCCAGACGAAACATTTGCGGCGTCTGCGCCTGCCACAACAGCTTGCGATCAACGGTAGCCGCGACCATACCGTTTGCGTCGGCCTGTTTCACGGTATCTACAACGGGTTGGGCTAAGATGCCTCCGGTGCCGCTGTCGATCACCTGTGTTATCAATCGCAGGCACTCCTGCTTCTGTAAACAGGGTCGCGCCGCGTCGTGCACCAGCACCCAGTCGTCCGCGGCAGCCTGACCGGACAATGCCGCAAGACCTGCCAGTACAGAGTCGCTGCGCTGCCGCCCGCCGACTACCGTTTGCACACGTGTATCGTTCATAACAGCCAAGTCAGCGGCCCGCTTATCGTCAGGATGCAATGCCACGACCACCGCAACAAGCTCCCGGCAGGCCAGCAAAGCGCGTAAACTGTGTTCAAAAATAGTAGCGCCAGCGATCTCTATATATTGCTTGGGAAGAGCACCTCCCATGCGGCTGCCGATTCCTGCTGCAGGCAGCACAGCCCAACAGTTAACACTCATTGCTCCGCGCCCATTGCCGGTGCGACGTGCGGTGCCTGCGCAGGTTCATCATCTGGCTGAACTGTTGCTGGAGGCGCGGGACGAAGTGAGGTATTAGCCGGCGGACCTTCCACGAACTGGTAGAACATTTCTCCCTCTCGCACCAGACCCAATTGCTCCCGCGCACGTTGTTCAACTCCCTTGTTACCGCTTTGCAACTCCATGACTTCACGTTCCAGTACGGCATTGCGCTGCAACAGTTCGCGATTAATCGTCTCCTGCTCCTGCACCTGCAATTCCAGCCGGTGCTGCTCTGCCAGACTACCGTCGGCAAACCACAGGCGATACTGCAAGCCAGCCAGTATTACCAGCAGGACAACAAGCAACCAACGCAAGAAACGCCTCCGCGAGCTTTAGCGAGAGAATTCTGCCAGCCCGCGGTATGGAGCGCGACCTGCCAGTTCAGCTTCTATACGCAGCAAACGGTTGTATTTGGCGACACGGTCGGAGCGACACAGGGAACCGGTTTTAATCTGTCCAGCGGCAGTCGCTACCGCCAAATCAGCGATAGTGGTGTCTTCGGTCTCACCTGAACGGTGAGAGATTACCGCGGTATATCCCGCGGCCTTGGCCATGGCAATAGCATCCAGCGTCTCTGACAAGCTACCGATCTGGTTAAACTTGATCAGGATGGAATTGGCAACGCCGGTATCAATGCCGCGCTTAAGGATTTTGGTGTTAGTGACGAACAAATCATCGCCAACCAGCTGTATTTTGTCGCCAATTTTATCGGTAAGCATTTTCCATCCATCCCAGTCGGACTCGTCCAGACCGTCCTCTATGGAGATTATGGGGTGACCCGCCGCCAGGTCCGCCAGGTAATCCGTAAATTCAGCGCTACTGAACTGCTTGCCCTCTCCCGCCAGATCGTACACGCCATCCTTATAAAATTCAGATGCCGCGCAGTCCAATGCCAGGGTAATGTCAGTACCCAATTTGTAACCGGCTTTCTCAACCGCCTCGGCAATGACTTCCAGAGCCGCCTCGTTAGAGGGCAGGTTGGGGGCAAAGCCACCCTCATCCCCTACCGCTGTGTTCAGGCCGCGCGCTGAGAGCACCTTTTTCAGGTTGTGGAATATCTCAGCACCAGCGCGTAGACCTTCAGCAAAGGTGGGGGCCGCCACGGGCTGCACCATAAATTCCTGGATATCTACATTGTTATCCGCATGTTCGCCGCCGTTGATGATGTTCATCATCGGCACCGGCATGCTGAAACCCACAGTGCCATTGATATCGGCTATATGCTGATACAAAGGAATTTTTCGCGCCTTGGCTGCCGCCTTCGCAGCAGCCAGGGATACAGCAAGTATGGCATTGGCACCGAATTTGGCCTTATTCTCAGTACCATCGGCAGTAATCATTGCCGCGTCCAGTTCCCGCTGCGCGGTGGCATCAGCGCCCAGCAGCAAATCCCTGATCGGGCCATTAACGTGGCCTACAGCATTTATGACGCCCTTTCCCATGTACCGCGAATTGTCCCCATCGCGCAACTCCAGCGCCTCGCGCGATCCAGTGGATGCGCCAGAGGGCGCACAAGCGGAGCCTATTTCACCGGATTCCAGGGTCACTTCCGCCATAATCGTGGGATTACCACGAGAATCCATCACCTCAAAAGCCTGCACGTTGGCGATATTACTCATTGCTCTAACTCCGTTGCATTCGTTGTTCTATTGAATATTCAAAGGTGGCAATGACTTGACCAGGTCATCCACCGCTTTCACCTGTCGTAAAAATGGCTCCAACTGCTCCAAAGGGAGTGCACTGGGGCCGTCACATAGCGCCTTATCCGGATCAGGATGCGCTTCGAGGAACAGACCGGCCAAGCCCACCGCCATACCGGCGCGGGCCAGATCCGCTACCTGGGCACGGCGACCGCCAGAGGCGGCACCGCCAGGGTCGCGACACTGCAGGGCATGGGTGACATCGAATATAATGGGGGCATTACTACATTCCCGCTTCATCACACCAAAACCCAGCATATCCACGACCAGATTATCGTATCCAAAGTTACTGCCACGCTCGCAGAGCATGACACGGGTATTGCCGCACTCGGCGAACTTATCCACGATATTCGCCATTTGCGAGGGGCTGAGAAACTGCGGCTTTTTAATATTGATCACTGCGCCAGTAGCAGCCATAGCCTGCACCAGGTCAGTTTGTCGCGCCAGGAATGCTGGCAGCTGAATGATATCGCATACCTGGGCCGCTGGAGCCGCCTGCTCCGGCGTATGCACGTCGGTGATAATCGGTACATCGAAGGTTGATTTTACATCAGCCAGGATAGACAAACCCTCTTCCAGGCCAGGACCGCGGTAGGAGTGAATAGACGAACGATTGGCCTTGTCGAAGGACGCCTTGAATACATAAGGTATGTCCAACTTCCGACAGACTTCGACATAGTGCTCTGCTACCTGCAGCGCAAAATCGCGACTCTCCAGCACATTCACCCCACCGAGCAGGACGAAAGGGGCAGTGTTGCCGATAGTTATATCGGCAACACTTATATTTCCATCGGAACCGGTATGCTCAGTCACAGCTTGTACTCCTGCTTTGCTTGATTGTATCCGGCCTAGCCGGCTTCGCCCCGCGCGTGGGCAATAGCAGCTTCGATATAACCTGTGAACAGCGGGTGCCCGCCACGTGGCCGGGAAGTAAATTCGGGGTGGAACTGGCAAGCCACAAACCAGGGGTGTTGCGGCAACTCAATCATCTCAACCAGAGAGTGATCCGCTGACCAGCCCGCTACGCGCATACCCGCGCCCTGCAACTGCTCAAGGTAGTTATTGTTCACCTCATAGCGGTGACGATGGCGCTCCCTGATGGTGTCCTGACCATAAATCTGGCGCACCATGCTCTCCGCTTCCAGGTGGCACGGTTGCGCGCCAAGACGCATAGTGCCTCCCATATCCGAGGAGGCATCACGCTGCTCGGAGCTGCCATCAGCATTCATCCACTCGGTAATCAGAGCGACAATTGGATGCGGTGTAGAGGCATTCATCTCCGTGGAGTCCGCATTCTCCAGCCCAAGTACATTGCGCGCATATTCCACCAGCGCGACATGCATACCCAGGCAAATACCCAGAAAAGGGATATTATTCTCCCGGGCATAGCGTACTGCCGTGATCTTACCCTCTACGCCGCGATCGCCGAAGCCACCAGGCACCAAAATCGCATCCACACCCTGCAATACCGCCGTGCCATTGCGCTCAATATCCTCGGCGTCAATGTGCTCGATTTTGACCTCGGTGAGCGTCTGCAAGCCTGCATGCTTGAGCGCCTCATTGAGGGATTTGTAGGCGTCCAGCAGATCCACATATTTTCCGACCATGGCCACCCTGACCTGACCACTGCTCTCGCTGAACTCGCGCTCAACAACGTCTTCCCAATCTGACAGGTCAGCCTCAGCGGCACAGTCTATGCCAAAGCGCTCAACCACAAAATCATCCAGGCCAAAATCGCGCAACATGCCGGGAATACGATAAATGGAGTCAGCGTCCAGCAGGGGTATTACGGCACGCTCTTCGACATTGGTAAACAGCGATATCTTCTTGCGCGCGCTCTCCTCGATCTCTACGGAACAGCGACAAAGCAGAATGTCCGGTTGTAATCCGATGGAGCGCAACTCCTTGACAGAGTGTTGCGTGGGCTTGGTCTTGATTTCACCAGCGGTGGCGATATAGGGCACCAGGGTCAGGTGCATCAACAGAGCGCGAGTGGGACCCATCTCTACTTTAAGCTGACGCGCGGCTTCCAGAAATGGCAGACCTTCGATATCACCTACGGTGCCGCCAATCTCGATTATTGCAACATCGGCATCGCCGGCCCCGAGCACCACCCGACGCTTTATCTCATCGGTAATATGTGGAATGACCTGCACGGTCCCGCCCAGGTAATCGCCACGCCGCTCTTTGCGCAACACGGAATTGTAGACCCGGCCAGTGGTGAAGTTGTTGGTGCGCTTCATCGTGGTATGGGTAAAGCGTTCGTAATGTCCCAGATCCAGATCGGTCTCTGCCCCATCCTCTGTAACAAATACTTCACCGTGCTGAAACGGGCTCATGGTGCCCGGATCAACGTTAATGTAGGGGTCCAGTTTGAGCAGGGTTACCTTGATACCCCTGGCCTCCAGAACGGCGGCGAGGGACGCGGCTGCAATCCCCTTGCCAAGAGACGAAACCACACCACCTGTGACGAACACGTAACGCGTCATGAATAGCCTTTATTTACGCTGTATTTTTAGATAAACAGTACCGACACCCTGAGCCCACGGGGAGCTTGTTAAAGCGGTGTAAATCCTGCAAAAAGATGGGAAATCAGGTTAACAGAAAGCTACTGGCAGCTCAATCACCAGCAGCGCTTGAATTTCGATTCCAGCAGAGCTGCCACAGAGCCTGCCCGGGGCGGGCTGAGTCAGACCAATAACTTGATTCACACAACCACAAATCTGCCACCGCCAGCAGCTCGCCCTTGCAATATAGCAGGGGCAATCTATCCCGCCACCAGGGGGGCACATCAAATTCCTGTAGCAACTTTTTCAAACTACTTGTATGCGCCCTACCTGCTGGCCTACACCGCTCGCCACCGCTGCGCCATGCAATTTCCAGAGCGCTATCGCGCGGCAGCGACAGCCCATCAGACGCCGCTGGTTCGAGGCCAATTCTACCCACGCCCGGCACATCGCATATCTGGCCTGGCACCAGGCTAAGCGGTTGCGTGTCAGAGGTTTCTGCCTGCGCAGGCAATAGATAAACCGCATCGCGATAACGCGCCAGGGTAAAGTCACTGCACTCCAGCCGGGGTGCGCTATCTTGTGTCGAGTCATACAGTTGGCGCAGGAATTCATTCAGCGCGACCCGGTCTGGCGCCAGGTAGCCGGCCGCTTGCAACCAGCTACGCAACTTTACCGCCGCAACCTCCCGGGAATCCTGCAACAGATCCGTAATGGCCACACCAGGGTCCCCCATTACATTGTGCACCGTCGCTGGCGTCGGCACCGTCTCCTGCAATACAGCCACTGCAGCCGCCATATGATCGGTGGCGCGGGCTACCGTCTGGCGATAGCCCGGCCAGCGTGAGGCAAGCAGGGGAAGTAGTTCTGCACGTAGAAAATTACGATCCATGACAAGACTGCTGTTGGATGGATCCTCTACATAGGCAAGCCCATAATGCGAGGCGTAGTACTCCAACTGGCTGCGCTGGATCTGCAGCAATGGCCGCGCCAGCAGGCCTCCAGCCAACACGCGCCGTCTCGGTATAGCTGCCAGTCCCTGCAAGCCGGCACCGCGCAGCAGCCGCAAGAAAAATGTCTCTATCTGGTCATCCAGATGATGGCCCAGGAAGACCACGGCACCGGGCTGCATCAATTGTTCAAAAGCCTGATAGCGGGCATCCCTGGCGGCCGCCTCACCGCCACGAGACGCAGGCGATACAGCGACGGTCTGGCAAAGAATGGGAACGTTCAGGGCCTTGCATACCTGCTCGCAATGCAGCTGCCAATCATCAGCGCCGGATTGCATCCCGTGATTAATATGGATGGCGCAGAGCGGCGGCGCAGCAGTATTTTCCGCACACCAGCGGTGCAGGAGGTGCAGCAAAACAGTGGAATCAACGCCGCCACTATAAGCCACGTACCACGCAGGAGCCCGCAGCAGGTCGGCGAGCTCACCGTCTAGTAGCGCTTGATCCAGCAAGAATTCGGACATGGCCCGTAGCGTCAACTTCCCGCCGGGTTAGTTGCCATAGGACATCAGTCGCTGGTAACGTTTGGCCAGCAGGTCTTCCAGTGGCAACTCTGTCATGCTGTCCAACTGAGCGATTATGTGCTCCCTGATCCGCTCCGCCATCAGATCAACATTGCGGTGGGCGCCACCCATTGGCTCAGGGATAGTCGCGTCTACGATACCCAGGTCCTGCAAGATAGAGGACGTGACACCCATGGCTTCCGCCGCGTTCGGCGCATTCTCTGTACTTTTCCAGATGATATTGGCGCAGCCCTCGGGAGAAATCACAAAGTAGGTTGAATACTGCAACATGGCCAGATGATCACCCACACCGATACCCAGGGCGCCGCCAGAGCTACCTTCACCGATTACAATGCAAATAATAGGTGTCGCCAAACGCGACATAACAGCCAGGTTCTGGGCGATAGATTCACTAATACCGCGCTCTTCAGAGTCAATACCCGGGTAAGCTCCCGGGGTGTCAATCAAGGTCACCACGGGGATATTGAAACGCTCTGCCATTTCCATCAGACGCAGCGCTTTGCGGTAACCCTCGGGTTTGGGCATGCCGAAGTTGCGCAGCACCTTATCTTTAACCGCCCTGCCCTTCTCTTGCCCGATAACCATCACCGGGCGGCCATCTATGCGGGCAAGACCACCCACAATTGCATTGTCGTCACCAAAGTGCCGATCACCGTGCAGCTCATCGAAATCGTCAAAAATGCGGGGGATATAATCCACGGTGTAAGGGCGCTGTGGGTGGCGCGCCACCTTGACAATATCCCAGGCACTGAGGTTGGAATAAATTTTCTCAGTGAGCTTGGTGCTCTTGTCGCGCAGGGTCTCGATTTCCGAGCTAATATTGATCTCGTTATCAGAGCCGACCAGCTGCAGCTCCTCGATCTTCACTTCCAGTTCAGCGATCGGTTGTTCAAAATCCAGGTAATTGGGGTTCATGCTCGGCACAACTCAGCAAATTGTAGTGGTGCACAGTGTACAAAATTAATAGGGTGGAGACCAATAGGCGGATCAGTGTGCCCCACTGCTTTCCGCGAAGGGCTTAATGGAACCAGCGTGGCATTGAGTTTCCCGAATGCAGCTAACCTTATTGACTTTTCAGGCGCCTCACAGAACACTGCGTGTGCAGTTCCCTGCGTTAATCCTTAATAAAAATTGACCGTTACCTGGAGACTATCGAAATGAGTGCAACAGAATCAACAATCCTGTGGCTGGTCGTGTGGTGGGGACTCCTGTTAGTTCAGCTGCCGGCCATTAGAATGCTGGCCAGCAAAAGCACCGGAAGCATGGTATTTGACCCCAATGGCAACGACCTGGAGGGCTATGGCCGACGCCTGACTCGCGCCCTGGCCAATACCCAGGAGAACATACCGCTGTATATCGGCGTCCTGTTGTTTGCGATAGCCACCAATCACCAGGATATTACCAATGTCACAGCCTGTTGGTTGCTGTATGCAAGAATTGCGCAAAGTATCGTGCACCTGATATCGACCAGCACCCCGATGATCATGCTGCGCTTTACTTTCTTTCTCGTTCAGGTTGGCTTGATCATCTGCTGGGTTGTGCAGATGCTTATGCTCTAGGCGATAAGCGTTGCGGGCCTGGTCGCTAACCCGCCAGGTAGATGCTGACATCGCGAAACTCGGCCGATTCTTCCAGATCCGGCAAGGTGCAGCTATCGCGGCGCTCTATCTGGCGGTAAGGCGGGTGATCAAAGTTCTTAACCCGGGAATCGGCGATCAGCACTTGCCTGGCACGCTCTGCAAAACGGCGTAACCAGACAAAATTCGCCTTGTCGTACAGCACATCCGCTACGATGATCAGGTCAATTTCCCCGGCGATGGACAAGAAATCATCGCTGATAGTGAGCTCTACCCGGTTCAAACGTGCGTTGACACGCGTGGCCGCCAGTGCCAGAGGGTCGATGTCGCAGGCAATGACCTCCCTGGCGCCTGCAAGCGCAGCGGCAATCGCCACCACACCCGAGCCACAACCGAAATCCAGCACCCGTTTTCCCGCAACCCATGCCGGCTGATCGAGCAAAAATTTTGCCAGCACCTGCCCTGAGGCCCAGCAAAAGATCCAGTACAGGGGATTATTCATCACCAGCTGCATCTCGGGATGGGTCAGCTCTTGCTGTGGGTAATCACTGTTGAGCAGCCACAGTCGGATGGCCGGCGCATCGGGCAAGGTGGCGACTTCCAGGTGGGCACTGGGAAGGATCTGGTGCAGTTGCTGCTGTAGGTGGGCTTGTTTGAGCATTGGCCGGGGCACGTATTGAGAAGCTCTATGGTATCCTTGCGGGCATATTCAGTGCCACCGGCAAGGAAGTATGGGGTCAGGTCTTGAATTATGAATCGCCGGGTAGCGCGTCTTGTCTGAGAGATAAGCAAATTCACAATTCAAGACCTGACCCCTTAAGTTTGTTAACCCTGTGGCACCTTTTACCGAGTCGATAGACAACACCTGTATGAATGTTTTAACAACGCTAAGAGCCGGCATCCTTGCCCTGCTGACAATTCTGTCGCCGCTGACGGTCCATGCCCAGTTCGTGGCACAGCAGGATTTGAACCCCATCCAGGAGCCTGGACTGCAGCGCGCGTTAAACGAGCTGGTTGACCGGGAGGGTTGGGCCCACAAGGCCGAAAACCGCAGTCTGGCGATCGCGCTAGTGATAATGAGCGAAAACGGCGGCTATCGCCTGGCGTCACTCAATGGCAGCCACATGTCATACGCCGCCAGCCTGCCCAAAATCGCTGTATTATTTGCCGCCATGGTCGCCTCCCAGGAAGGCGACATTACGATCGACGACACACTGAATGAAGATCTGCACAATATGATCCGGGTGTCGTGTAACCCCTGCGCGACCCGGGTGATGGAACGGGTGGGGCGTGAGCATCTGCTGGCCATACTGCAGCGCCCGGAATACAACTTCTATGACAAAAACTTAGCCGGTGGCTTATGGGTTGGCAAGGACTACGCCGGAGGCGCAGCCCATCACCGGGATCCCATCAAGGGACTATCACATGGCGCTACCGCCTTCCAGGTCGCCCGCCTGTATTACCGGTTGTACATGGGCAACCTGCTGGACGAGGCGCACACCGCCATGATGCGCGATATGTTGTCGCGACCGGGCATATCACACAAATTTGTCGCCGGACTTTCACCGTGGGAGAACCTGGAGCTGTGGCGCAAGTCAGGCAGCTGGGGGAACTTCCACGCCGACAGTATGCTGGTACAGTCACCCGAGGGAACCTATATTCTGGTTGGTCTGGTGGAGGGCCCCAGAGGCGAACAGGTGCTGCGGCAACTGGCTAGTTCCATACACCAACTGGTGGAAGATCTCCAGGCGCGCTAGTTCACCCCATTGCGCTGCTTGATCAATTGGTGAATGCGCGTACCCAGGGACTGATGGGCGACCGCTGAATTTTCGCGCAATACATTTGAGACCAGCGTCACGATATAGTGCAGCCGCTTGCCGTCTGCGTCCTCTTCGACAATCGCGATTGAATTCATAAAATTGCGCTTATTACCCTTGTACTTGCCACACTTAAAGCCCTCTTCCGCCTGACAGCTGTACAGCGACCCCGACTTGAAGTACAGCGCGGCATTGCGCAAAGCGGGGGAAGATGCGTAGCGAATCCGCCGCTCCGTCATATATAACAAACGTTTCAAGGCACGACTGCTCCACGCATCTACCAACTCGCCTTTTTCCATTTGCAGCAGGTATTGCATGAGGCTGCGCGCAGTGGCGTAACTCAGCCCGCCGCCCGCTACCAGACGCTTACCTTCGCGGGTAAAAAAACTGCCCTGGCGTATATCGTTTAGCGACATATTATTGTCTGTCACTGGCGCCCAGAACGCTGCCTGAAACAATGCCGTCTTTGCTGCAGCTGGGGCACCATCAAAAAACGGCGTAATCTGTGCATCAGCTATAGGATAGTCAGTGCCAAACTGTCGCAACAACATGGTGTCGCGCATGGTCATGGCCGCTGCCGAATTGGAACTGACCGACAAGGTCCAATCCAGGTACTCCCACAGATTACCGGTATCACCATCCGCCATGGGGCGACGCACAAGGGTCCGCGTATCGACATCAAACAGGCGAATGCTGTGATGATCCGTGTGCGCAAAACGATCTGCAGTTACCACCGTATTACGCATTATCTCCTCGCGCTGTTGCAGGTCATCCGGATAGGCATCAGCCAGCGCCTGGAAGAAACCCAGCGCCGCCAGTAACTTGCCAACACTGCCTACATTCTGGTGATAATCGCCACGATACTCCGCGTAGGCAGGCTGGTTCGGGTCGCTCAGGTCCAAAACAGCGACCCCGTAGCGATCTGCCTTATCACCCAGTAAGGCGCCGATCTGTTCGGTAAGCTGCGCATCCACCGGCGGCAAAGCAAAGTCCGGGCGCGCCAGCAAGCGGATATCCACAGCCGGTGTTAACCACAAACCGCCCGCTGGCTGGCGCGTACCCTTGATTTCCCCAGCGGCGATCAAGCGCTGCTCCTCCAGCCTGCGGATACCGGTTTGCTCATAGCCATCTATGGGATAGGCACCCAGCGGTATGGTGAACACCATTAGCACTGCCAGTAAAACGGATAACAACATAGCTCGAAACCTGACAATATCAGTCTTCATGGGTTGGGCACCTCCGTCATATCCACCAATTGCTCACGATTACTACCGCCACGCTCATCCATTTGTTGCAGATAGGCATTGCCGGCAACCGAGGCGCTATCCAAAAATGGTCGCAGCTGGAACAGTCGCAAACGCCCATCGAGAAAACCAAATTCTACATCCGCAGGTGTCAGATGACCTGCATCGTCGGTAATCGGCGGAAAACGCTGTGGCAGGCTGCGGGCAAAATCAATGACCTGCGCTATTTCAGCTGCGGTGAGAACCTCATCTGTGCCGCTAGTGGGAATTTCCTTGATGCCACCATCGGCCGTAAGAATACGCCGCCAGGGGGCGGTGGCCGTGGCCAGGACTTTCACGGGCCCGCCATCCAGGGGAATACGCAAAGACTCTGCAGCCTGGCCATCCACAGCACCGCCAAGACCTTCATTGACTGCAACCGACACCACATCGGTCGCTCCGGTATCAATATCTGCGGTAACCATTACCCCGGACTTGTCGGAGCCTACCGACTCCAATAACAAGATAGAGGTATAGACATGTTCCGGCGCCGTCATATGGGACTGGCGCCAGGCAAACGCGCGGGCAGTAAATGGTGAAGCCCAGACCTGCGGGATGGCGTGCAATAACTGCTCAAAGCCCACTACATTAGGCAGAGTCAGGTTCAAACCCGCGCCGGTAAACCCTGCCAGGTCTTCCACATTGGTATCGGAACGCACAAACAGGCCCGCTTCCTCACTGCCAAAGGCCGCTGTCAGCGCCTTTTTCAAATCAAGCTTGAAGGCATCGTCCAGCTCTGTCTGCAGGATTAGTGCATACAATTGCGCACGAAAAAGTTCTGCCTGCTCACTCTGAACCGCACTATCGGCAGGCAGTTGTGCCAATTTCCTGTACTGTCCCTGCATCCACTCGAATACGCTGCCACCTCCCGGGTGAGGCTGGTCCAGTGCTACCGCTTTAAACAGGCCGAAGGGCACCGCCACGCCGCGGGAAACCGCCTCCGGGTAATGCTTGCGCAACTCAGCCAACTTGGCCGCCTTGGGCCCCACCGTACGCCCTGAGTCACCCGCGGACAGCTCATCGATGGAAATCACCCTACGCAGACTGAGATCCAGCTTTTCCAGGTCCGGTACAATCCTGATGCTGCCCTGCTTATCACGAGCCGCGAACACAGCATCCCAACGGGCCGTGTAATCGACTATTTCTACCAACCCACCAGGGCTTACTGCCAGCACAATCTGGCTATTGTCATGCGCCCGCAGTTTCTGCTGAATTGCCGGCGACACAGTCACGTTAGGTATACCCAGGTTGCGTGCCAGCAGTTGCACGTGGGACAACGGATTGCCCGCTCCTGCGGTCAAAATTCCGGCAACCGGCGGTAACTCAGCGACTGTTTCTGGTAGTACGTAGATTGCATCCTCGCGCAAGGTGCCAGTGCCATCCAGGGCCGGCTCTGACTGCAACAAGCCGCGCGCCAGCCCAGGATTGAGCGCATTGAATCCGGCGCCCACGTTCTCACCAAAGAAGTTGTGACGAATGCCGGCTAAATTACCGGCATCGCGTGCCAGCAGATTCAAAGACTGTGAATAAAACAACAAGGGGCCACCGCGCAACTGATCCTGTATAAACAACAGCGCGAGCGGCTCAATCTCAGCCAGCTTTAGCATGGGTTGGTAAAAGTAACGACGCAATGCCTGTAAACCCCAGCCCGGTGCGCGATTGAGATAAACCAGACTCTGCTGGTAGCGTGCCACATCAACAGCACCGCCAAGCAAAACGGCAATCTCCCGCTGTAAACCCGTCTGCAGGCGCTGATTAAGTAAGCCCGTGCCATAGGCGGCATCACCTGCAGCTGCCAGAGCAGACAACACCTGCTGTCGGGTCATGGTGGCCAGCTGTTGGCGCACCATGGTTGATGCGCGAAAGTGCTCACCCTCTAAACGCAGACTAAAATCCATCAGACTGAGCCGCTGGGCCGGGGCAGATACTGATGCCAAACTCCGTCGCAGCTGCGCCAGCAATGAACCACTCAGTTGCATTTGGGTTGCAGGCCCGGCCTGTTCCCACTGCTGTGCACTACTACGCGCCATTTGCTGCAGTGACGCGGGAACCCAGGCTGCGGCCGCCAGCTCCTGTAGCCCCTGTGCCAATGGCGCGGCCTGATAGATAAGATCAATCTGCTTTGCCAGATCCGCATAACGAGCACGCAGGCTGGAATCGCTAACGCCGGCCCTATACTTGCGCACCGTTGCCGCATCGGAGGCATCAGGCGCACCATGTATTTTGATGCGCACCGGCATAAATGCTGCGTCGTCATCAGACAGTGCGGCGGATAATTGGCGCACCAGCCCGGCAGAAGCAGTATCCCGACCATGGGGAAGCAATTTAACCCCGGCACGTATGGCCGCGTAATGGGGGCCTATCCACTCGGGCCGCGACAACATTTCCAACAGTAAGGCACGCGCCGCAGCGCGCTCATCCTCTTCCTGAATCGCTCCCCGATAAAGCAGGGCCTGGCGCAGAATCCAGCCATCGTCCATCGCAACCAGAAACTTTTCAATCAATACCTGGGCATAGGTATTATCAAAACCATCACTGCCGAGCAGCTTTACCGGATCGCTGCCCGCCAATAGGTTGGCCACCAGGTAACCTTGCTCCCGTAGCTCCGCAGTTTGGGCATTCCATTGACCATGCTGGACCCCCCCGCCATGGGGCTGGCACGCGTACGCCTTGGGGGGCAAAATAGTCCCATCTGAACAAAACCAGCGTATGCGCGAAAACGGCCCCCGGGGCTGCTCGCGCATTTGCTGCAGCCACGCCTGATACTTTTCGAGGTCCGCAGAGTCCCTGCCTGGGCTAACCGCTGCACTGCCGAAAATAGCTGGTGCCATGAGAAGGACAACCAGTGGCAACAACAAGCGTAATATTCTGGGTTTCAATGCTCTGCTTCCGTTATTATGAGCCAGGACCGATACGAGTATAGCAGCGCCAACAAGAGTAAAAAAACGATATGGCCAAAACACTCCAGGAATTCATGAACGTCAAGCGCGAGGAGCTGCCGCTGGCCATATTGATGTTCTGCTATTTTTTTCTGGTTATTACCTGCTTCTGGATACTCAAACCCATCAAGAAGGGTTTATTCATTGAGTTCTACGACGAGAGCGGCTTTGACCTGATGGGCATCGCCTACAGCGCTCCCCAGGCAGAACTGCTGGCCAAGATTCTTAATATGGTCGTCGCCTTCGCTGCGGTGGTGGTGTTTACGCGCCTGAGTCGACAACTCAGGCGGCAACAACTCACCTTTGTATTTGCCGCTTTCTTCATCGTCTGCTATCTATTTTTCGGCCAATGGCTGCATGTTCCAAACCACGCCAGCGTGTGGAGCTTTTATTTATTTGGCGACCTCTATAGTACGCTTATGGTGGCTACCTTTTTCGCCTTCCTCAATGACAGCGTTACCCCCGACTCAGCCAAACGCCTCTACGGACTGGTGGGGCTGGGAGGTGTCTGCGGTGGTGTTTTTGGCAGTAGCGTGGTCAGCGCCAATGTATCGCTGCTGTCCTATACTGCCTGGCTGTGGATATGCAGTGGTCTCACCGTACTGATTGTCGCGGCGGCCTGGGGTGCCGGCCGCCAGGTAAAGGCTCACCCTGTGCCTACGCCCTGCGCGACAGCCGCAGAATCTCCATCAGGCAATGCTGCAACCGAGGGCGCTCGCCTGGTATTTTCTTCCCGGTACCTGCTGTCGATTGTCGCTATCGTCGGGCTCTACGAAATCATCTCTACCATTATCGATTACCAGTTCACGTTCACCGTTTCGCACTACCTCAACGGTGCTGAGATTGGACGACACTTTGCCCTGGTTTTTTCAATTACCAACTGGGTATCCCTATTTGTGCAATTGTTCCTGACCAGTTTTATCATGACCCGCTTTGGTCTCGCTACCGCGCTATTGGTATTGCCCTTTACCGTCGCGTTGGGCTCTTCTGCTTTTTTGATGTTCCCGGCGCTGTGGGTAGGCAGCCTGCTCAGCACTGCTGACAACGGATTTAGCTACTCCATCAACCAATCAGCAAAAGAGGCCCTGTATGTTCCAACCACGGAAGCGGAAAAGTACCGGGCCAAAGCATTTATCGATATGTTCGTACAACGCTTCGCCAAGGCCATTGCTGT